>DUUG01000048.1 GCA_012841675.1 Clostridiales bacterium | reverse complement strand
GACCGGAAATACCTAATTACACGGCTTTCCGCCATGCAAAACCTCCCGGAAAAGGAACAGCAGGCAGCATTAAACGAATTTTTAGCACACGACGCCTTACAGCCTGACGAGTTTGCTTTTTCCGTGGCGGTGGACGGGCTAGAGCGTTTCGGCGGAAAACCCGTGGATGCGTACTTGAACTTCCGTGGCGACAGCTTACAGCGGAACAACGGTCAAATCCCCATGTCTTTAATCGGCCTGTACGATCACTTTTTCTTCCATGCGGAGATCGGCGGCTTTTTACCGGGGCAGGATTATGAGCTTCGGATCATTACGTCTGATATGCTCAAGAAGGAGCTTCCGCCCACGGACTTTGTGGTCAAAGCCAACGGCCATGAAATATTCCGCGGAGATTACAAGACGCTCGTTCGGGATGAAGAATACGAGCGTGCATGGCTTGGAGAATCGTACTGTGCAGTGAAGCTGGAATTGCCGGCTGAGGTTTTTGAAAACGGTTGTCTGTTCCTGGAACTGGAAGAAAAGCGCATTGGCATAGAATTTGCGGAAATTCGCATTACAAGAAAATAAAGAAAAAACCGGCGCATAAGGCGCCGGTTTTTTTGAGGAAGGATAAGGAAAAGGGTAAGGAGGATATCTATGACAAGGTAGAGGTAGATTTATAAAGAGCATGACCCTATGCAGCCGCCCTTGGCGGACTCATAAAGCTTTTCCACCGCAGACCAATCAAGCACTTCCCAGAAAGCCTTGATATAATCGGCGCGCAGGTTTTTGTACTTCAAATAGTAAGCATGTTCCCAAACGTCAATACCTAGGATGGGAATATGGCCGTTGCCCTCCATCATAGGATTATCTTGATTGGGCGAGGAGGAAGCGTGCAGCTTGCCTTCCCGGTCCACAGATAACCAAGCCCAGCCGGAGCCAAACCGGCCGGCGGCTAATGCGGACAAACGGTCTTTAAGGGCATCTAGACTGCCGAAGTCGGCGTTAATCTTGTCTGCCAGTTCGCCGGAAGGCGCCTTTTTGGCATTAGGAGAGAGGATGCCGAAGTAGAGGTTGTGGTTATAGAAGCCGCCGCCGTTGTTGCGAACCGCCGTGCGCAGGGCTTCATCCTCTATAACTTGCAGATTGCTCAGAATGTCTTCAATGGAGTTTCCGGCGAAGGCCGGAAGCTTTTCCAAAGAGGCGTTTAAGTTGTTGGTATACGCGGCATGGTGCTTGGAGTAGTGGGTAATCATGGTGAGCTCGTCAATATAGGGTTCCAGAGCGTTAAAATCATAGGATAATTGGATTTGCTTATACATTATAATTCCTCCCTTAAAACGGGTATTATACCTTCATATTATTCAGTTTTCCGAAGGCATTATTCCAAAAGTTAGCAGGCTTTAACTTATGGCTATATGATACTATACTAATTTAGTAAAGTAAAGCGGCAGAGTATACAAACTTCCAATATATTCTACCCTAAAACTATACAAATATGATATAGTTTTCCGGAAAATGAAAATGAAAAGGAAATATACCGCGAAAAAGCAAAAAAGAACCCTGTGGCCATTGGCCACAGGGTTATGCTGCCAAAATATTTACTTCCTGCAAGAATTAGATCCGAGCAAGAATAATGAAGTTTGCAATAAACAGAATGGTCGAAACCCAAAGAATCGGATGAATGTCTTTAATCTCGCGCTTGCAGATCTTCACAAGGATATAGAAGATGAAGCCGGCGGCAATACCGTAGGAAATGCTGTAGCAGAACGCCATGAAGATGCCGGCGAAGAAAGCGGGGATTGCTTCTTCCAGAACATCCCACTTAACTTCGGTGAAGGCGCTGAGCATCATAATACCGACGACGATCAGAGCCGCTGCCGTAGCCTCGGAGGGAATAGCGCTGACAACAGGAGCGAAGAAGGCGCTGACAGCAAAAAGAATAGCAACTACAACGCTTGTAAGTCCTGTCCGACCGCCTGCGCCGATACCGGCAGCAGATTCAACGTAGGTCGTGGTGTTGGAGGTGCCGAAGATAGCGCCGATGGAGGTTGCCGTAGCATCGGCAAACAGAGCCCGGTCCATCTTGGAGCGGAAGCCGCGGCTGTCGGCGAGAGCTTCCTGGTCAGCGGCGGTGAAGATGCCGGATTTCAGACCGGTGCCGATGAAGGTGCCGATGGTGTCAAAGGTGTCGGAAAGGCTGAACGCAAAGATGGTCATCAGCACAAGGGGCAGTTTAGAAAGGTCGGTAAAGAGAGAAGGCAGACCTTCTGATGTGAAGATAACGCCAAACGTAGAGGGCAGAACCTCGAGAGCATCCTTAAAGGTAATGACTTCGTTCATCTTCGTAATGCCCATGGGAATACCAAGCAGGGCAGTGGCGATAATGCCAATGAAGATAGCGCCACGAACTTTGAGAACCAAGAGAACAAAGGTGATAACAAGACCGATCAGAGCCAAAATAACGGACGGGTTGTTGAACTCGACCAAAGCGGGAACGATGGAAGAGTTGGCAATAACCGTATCACCGGCCATGAAATACGTGCCGGGGTCAGCGGTAAAGCTTAAAAACCCTGCGTTTTTAATGCCGATGTAGGCGATGAAAATACCAATACCGCCGCCGATGGCATGCTGCAGACTCTGAGGAATGGAACGAATGATGTGCTTACGAACGCGGGTTACCGTGATTAAAACGTTAATCAGACCGCACAGGAAAACCATGGAAAGTGCCTGTTGCCAGGTGAAGTTCAATCCGAAGCAAACGGTGAACACGAAGAAGGCGTTCAAACCCATACCGGGGGCCTGTGCATAGGGAACGTTAGCAAACAGTCCCATGACCAATGTGCCTATGATAGAGGCGATAATGGTGGCAAGGAAAACCGCGCCCCATTCCATGCCGGAGATGGCGAGCATGTTCGGGTTAACGATAATAATGTAGGCCATGGCAAAGAAGGTGGTAAACCCGGCGATGACTTCCGTGGAGAAAGTGGTGCCGTTTTCTTTGAGCTTGAAGAATTTCTGCATCTTGTCTCCTCCTAAAAATTCTCTGTCTTGCGAAAGCGTCGCACCTGCGAAAAGGCCAGTGGTTCTATTTCTATCCTGTACAATTTCGGCAGAAAAATGACGCCTTGCCCTCGTAACAAATAAATTATATCATAAATATAACTTATCCACAAGCGGATTTCCATTGCAAATATTGCAAAAAATGAAAAAATACAAAATGAGAAATATAGGGAAAAACTTCGATTTTTTGTTCATCCTGCTTGCAAGGGCAGAAGGGTTGGGATATAATGGAATACACAGGCAAATGCCGATGGTTATGTCCTACTAAGGGAGGAATATCGGATGTTTTTACAAAGCGAATTGGCCAAAAGACAGCTTCCGCCGCTTACAAGCAGAGAGGAAATGCTTTCCATTTTAGCGGAAAACATGTTCGGCCAGACGCCGAAAGCAACGAATGTTCGAGTTGAAGTGACTAAGGAGCTGCCCAAGGCTTTAGGCGGGCAGGCTGTTTGGCGGAAAATTTCCGTTTCTTTCGATACACCAAAAGGAAGCTTTACGTTTCCGGCGGATGTGTTGACGCCTAACGGGGTGCCAAACCCCCGGCTCATGATATATTGCATGTTCAAAAAAGAACATGTGGATCAGTTTTTCCCGGCAGAAGAAATGTTAAGCACGGGCACGGCGTTGGCCATGTATAACTATCAAGATATTACCTCCGACGACGGGGATTTTACCAACGGTTTAGCCGCCCATTTTCCAAGAGAGCAGGGGAATTCTGTTGGGAAAATCGGCCTTTGGGCTTTTGCGGGCAGCCGCCTTTTGGATGCGCTTCTGCAAATGGGCATAGACGGCGGCGGGCACGTAGGAGTCGCGGGCCATTCCCGGCTTGGTAAGACGGCTCTTTGGTGCGGCGCACAGGATACAAGGTTTTCCTTTGTATATTCCAACCAGTCGGGGGCCGGCGGCGCCAGCTTGGCCAGAGGAAAAGCGGAGAAGGGCGAAAGAGTTGCCGATTTAGTTCGGAATTTTCCTTTTTGGTTTTGCCATAACTACGCAAATTACAGCGGAAAAGAAGAGCAAATGCCTTTTGACCAGCATATGCTGCTCGCGTGTGTGGCGCCTCGGCTTTTGTATGTCGGAAGCGCCGCCGAAGACCTGTGGGCGGAACCCAAGGGCGAGTTTCTAGGCGCACTGGCCGCTTCCGAAGCATATGGTGAACAAGGCCTGCAAACGCCCGACCGGTATCCGAAGGCCGGCGAGCTGCTGCACAAGGGGAATGTGGGGTATCATATGCGGCATGGAACCCACTTTTTCGCCAGAGAGGACTGGAACAGCCTGCTTTCCTTCTGGCACGCAAAATGAGGATAAAATATAAAAGAATAGGACTGCTTTAATCCGCATAGGATAAGCAAGTCGAGATACGAAAGGAACATGAGCATGAAGGCCTATATTCTGGCCGGCGGCAAGGGAACCCGCCTGGCACCATTTAACGAGTATCGAAACAAGGCGGCTGTACCTGTGGGGAATTTGCCCCTGGCAAAGCGCACGGCGCTTGCTTTGCTTTCGGTTGGGGTTTCCGAGGTGGTTATTGCCGGATCTTACCGGATGCAAGAACTGGAACGGGCGTTTTTCGATATGCCTGCCGTTTCGGTGCTTATAACAGGAGATACGGCAGGAAACGACAGAACCCTTGCCGAAGCACTGGCAAAACATCCCCCAACGGGCGATTACGTCGTTTTATTCGGCGATTGTCTGTATGATTCGGCGGAGCTTTCTAAGCTTTTGAAAACCCATAGGGAAAACCCCAAGGCGGCAACGGCGCTGTTAAGCCCTTCTTTGTCGGCCAAGGAATCCATGGAATATATTACGGCTGCGGCAGAAAACGGCCGGTTAACCGGCTTGTATGGCCATGAAATCGGAGAAGGCCGGCGACTTTTAGAGGCGTTTGTGGCAACGCCCGAGTTAACGCCGTATCTGACAAGGTGCAGCGGCCTGTATTTAAACCCCGGCATTGGTGGTATGCCGCCTAAGGAGAGTTTTTTGGAAACCGGGCTTTCTTTTGCGCTTCAAAACGGCGTGGAAATAGGGGCTATTTTGGGCGAATCTCCGTTTATTGACATAGATAAGCCCTGGAACGTTATGGAGGCCTGTTTCCTAACCGTGGAGAGGGAAACAGAAGCCCTTACCCAAGACGAGCTGGCCGAGGGCGCGTCTATTGACGAAACGGCGCAGAGAAAGGGCTTTGTGCGCCTTGGGAAAAACAGCCGTATCGGCAGAAACGTCGTCATCAACGGCAACATTATCGTCGGCGACAACACAATCATTGACAACGGCGCCATTTTAGACGGGCCTATGATAATTGGCAATAACGTCATCATGGAAAACTATTGCTATGTGGCCGGTGGAAGCACCATCGGGCACGATACCCGTGTTCTGCACGCGGCGGAGTTTGAAGGCGTACTATTTGACGGGGCGTATCTCTATCACTATATGGAGATTGAAGGACTAATCGGCACCTGTGTGGATATTGGCGCCTCGTCCGTCTGCGGCACCCTTCGGTTTGACAACGGGGATAGCCGCCACCGTGTCCGGGGCAGGCTGGAAACGCCGCGAAATTTCGCCAACGGCACCTATATTGGCGACTACACGAGAACCGGCGTCAACTGCACCTTCTATCCCGGAGTAACCATCGGCTGCAACTGTGCCATCGGGCCGGGTGTGGTCGTAACGGACGATATACCCTCCGGTCAACTGGTGCTATTGAAGCAAGAGCTGGAATTCCGTCCTTGGGGGCCGGAAAGGTACGGTTGGTAATGAAATCTACTTTCTGGAGGAAAGTATGCAATATACGTCTGTAATGAATCGACAGTCGCTTTCCGACTTAATGGATAAGGTGAAACATGACCCTGTCGGTCTGGTGGAAAGCGCAGAGGCAAGATATCAAGGGGAAATTGAGAATGTCTGTCAGGCCGTGGTGGAGCACAAGAAGAAGGTCATTCTGCTTTGTGGCCCATCCTCGGCCGGGAAAACGACGAGCGCGAAAAAACTGATTGATACGCTAAGAGCCGACGGACATAAGGTCAACCGGGTATCGTTGGACGACTTTTATAAGAACAAGGAAGAGCTTCCTCTTTGGAATGATGGAAGCATTAATTTTGAAAGTATCGAGGGGTTGGATTTATCCCTGTTTCATAGCCAAATGCAAACGCTTTTTGAAAAGGGCGAAGCCGATTTTCCGGTGTTTAATTTTAAAAAACCGGAAGTTCGTGAAACGTTCCGTTTGTACTACGATGACGATACCTATACCATCGTGGAAGGAATTCACGCCCTAAACCCTAAAATCAGCGAAAGCTTAAACGGTTTGCCTTGCTGCCGCGTGTATGTAAGCGTGCATACGGACTTTGTCCATGCCGATGGAAGTATAAAGTTAAAAGGCAGAACCCTTCGTTTGGCAAGAAGAACCATCCGGGATAAAACCCATCGAAATACAGACACGGAAACCACCTTCCAAATGTGGGACTATATCTTAAAAGGGGAACGGCTGTATATACAGCCGTACCGGAAGGATGTGGATTTCCACATAGATACGACCCATGCTTATGAGCCGTTTATCTTTGCTCGCCATGTGCAAAATCTGCTTGGCGATAATCAGCAAGAGGGGCTAGCCGCGCTTTTGCGTTCCTCCTTCGAGGACCTGCCATCCATGGATGAAGCGCTCGTTCCTCGAAATTCGCTTTTGCAAGAGTTTATTGGAAAATAAGAAAAAAGGCATCACAAAGGGCTTTGTGATGCCTTTTTTAGTTGCAACAGATTGCATTTTGTGAAAATCTGTTATTTGCCTTGTTTGCCAAAGTGCCTTGAAACAGGAGGGATGGTATGCTATAATGAGGGAAATTAGTAATTTTTGGACATGAAAAGGGATGATTATGGGCAAGAATGTGCTGCTGCTGGTTAACCCGCTGGCCGGCAAGGGGCAGATCCGCTCTAAGCTGATGGAGGTTGTGGATCTTTTTACCAAAGCCGGTTGGGAAGTAACGGTATATCCTACGCAAAAAACAAAAGACGGGATGCGGTTTGTGGAAGCAAACGCGCACCGTTTTGATCGGATTATCTGCGCCGGCGGTGACGGTACGCTCAATGAAACGGTCAACGGCTTACTAAATGCGGGCGTTTCGTGTCCGATTGGTTATATTCCCGCCGGAACCACCAACGATTTTGCAACCACACTCGGCTTGCCGGTATCACCGGTGCAGGCGGCGCGGCACATTATTAACGGGCTGCCGCAACCTTGTGATATCGGGCGTTTTAACGGACGGTATTTTGTATATAGCGCGGCGTTTGGCGCTTTTTCCGATGTGCCGTATATTACGCCCCAGAGAACCAAAAACATTCTGGGGCATACGGCGTATATTCTGCAGGGAATTGAGCGCCTGTCCTATTTGAAGCCTTACCACCTCGTTTTTGAACATAACGGAAAAATCATCGAGGACGACTTTATTTTCGGCATGGTATCCAACTCTGATTACGTAGGCGGTTTCAAGGGGCTGGCCGGGATGCCTGTGTTTATTGACGACGGGGAATTTGAAGTGATCCTTGTGAAAATGCCGCAGAACGGCGCCGAGCTGCAAAGTATTATTTTGGCTTTGCTGCGGCATGATACGTCGGTGCCGGAAATGTATGCCTTCCGCGCCAACAAGCTTGTTATGCGGTCGGAAACCCCCGTTTCTTGGACGCTGGACGGGGAGTTTGGCGGCGCGGTAACAGAGGCGGAAATTGAAATTTTCCCCCACGCTATCTCCCTTTTGCTGGAAGAATCAGAAGAAAAAGAAAACAGAATTCTTTCGAAAAAAAGAAATTAGCCAAAAGGCTTGCCATCTGTAAAAACAGGCGGCAAGCCTTTTTTAATCCGGATTTACTACTTTTACAGAAGCATCAGAAATTTTCTTCGGATTCTACTTTGTTTATCACCCAGCGTAAGCGGCTTTCCGGGTGGATCAGAGTGCCGGCCAGAATATCCTCCTCGGTGAACTTTGCCATGAGAATTTCTTTATCCGTATGGCGCCCGCGATCATAGATGGCGTAGATAAAGCCGTCATTTCCTTCGACCGCATCGGGATAAGACACCTGATCGCGGCCATCCAGAAGCAAGAAGCCAAGCCATGTTTTCCCGTTGTCTTCGGAAAGCATAGCCGTTAAATTGTTGCGACCGGTAAACTTAT
>DUUG01000047.1 GCA_012841675.1 Clostridiales bacterium | reverse complement strand
CACAAGGCCATGGGGGGAAATTTTATTTTTCAGGATTTGCCTGCATTGCAAAACGGAAAAGATCCGGCCCAATATGGCAATAGCCATTGGGCACACGGTCCAGGTACTTCTGATGATACTCCTCGGCGGAATAAAAATGCTGAAGGGGAAGGGCTTCAACCACAACGGGACGATCCAATCGAGCCTGCAACTCGGCCAACGCCTTGTCAATAACCGGCTTGTCCGCAGGATTCGTATAGTAAATCCCCGTCCGGTACTGAGTTCCCACATCGTTTCCCTGACGGTTCAAAAGCGTGGGATCAATGGCGGCAAAAAACAGGGATAATAAAAGCGGCAAAGGCAACACCGCCGGATCGTAGGACACATGCACCGTTTCCGCATGGCCCGTTTCCCCTGTGCAAACCTCCTGATACGACGGATCCGCCGTCTTCCCGTTGGCATACCCAACTTTGGTTTCCAAAACACCGCGAATGAGACTCAGATATTTCTCCACGCCCCAGAAGCATCCGCCGGCCAGATAAATTTCCGCCATATCCTTCCCTCCATTGGCCCTAGATGGGGCAGCTATCGCAGGTGGCCAAAATACCGCGCACGGGGTCCAGGGTCACAAGCGCCCCGGATTTCAGAATGCGCGTGGCATTCTCCGCCCCAATCAGCGCCGGAATGTCAAGGGACAATGCCACAACAGCCGCGTGAGAATTTTTCCCTTTTTCCTCGGTAATTATTCCCGCCGCCTGCCGCAAAATAGGCATCAATTCGTTGCTTGTTTTGGGTATAACTAGTATATCGCCCTTTTTAAAATCCCGCAGCGCCTCCGCCTCGTTTTGGCAAACGCAAAGACTGGCGCAAACCGACCGCTCGGTAATACCCTGTCCCGAAATAAGCACATGGCCTACCACATGCACCTTCATAAGGTTTGTTGTGCCGGAAATGCCAAGGGGAACCCCGGCGGTAATGACGACCAGCTCGCCTTGGGAGACAATGCCCGCCCGCTCGGAAGCGTCCACCGCCTCGGACAGCAGTTCGTCGGTTACATTTTGTTCAGTAATCATAATCGGCGTAATACCCCAGGAAAGGTTCAGCTGGCGGCAAACCGTTTCATCGGTGCAGCAGCCGACAATGGGGCAGGCCGGGCGGTATTTGGAGATCATGCGGGCCGTGCGCCCGGATTTTGTAACGGTAATAATGGCACCGGCCTTCAAATCGTGGGCCGTATCAACGGTGGCATGAGAAATAGCCGCCGTCACGTCGTGTTCCAAGTCGTTGGAACGCAAATTAAAACGTTTCACATAGTCAATATCGTTTTCCGTGCGAACCGCCAGCTTGGCCATGGTGCGCACCGCCTCAACAGGGTACAGGCCGGCGGCCGTTTCCCCGGAAAGCATAATGGCGCTGGTGCCGTCGTAAATGGCGTTGGCCACGTCCGTTGCTTCCGCACGGGTGGGACGGGGCTGCTTCATCATGGAGTCCAGCATCTGGGTGGCCGTAATGACCTGCTTGCCCGCGCCGTACACTTTTTTAATCAGCATCTTTTGAATCACAGGCAACTCTTCCAGAGGGATCTCCACGCCCATATCTCCCCGGGCAATCATAATCCCATCGGACACGCGGATGATTTCGTCAATATTCTTCAGCCCCTGCATGTTTTCGATTTTGGCGATAATATTGATGGAATTGCAGTTTTCCCGCTCAAATATCTTGCGAATGTCCAACACGTCTTCCGCACTTCGAACAAAGGAAGCGGCGATAAAATCAAATCCATGCTCAATGGCAAAGAGAATGTCTGCCTCGTCCCTCGGGCTTACATAAGGCATCGACAGCTCCATCCCGTGCACGTTGATTCCCTTCCGGTCCGAAATCTCACCGTCATTCATGGCACGGCAGTAAATCTCCGTATCCTTAACCGACAAGACCGAAAGCTCAACCAATCCGTCGTCTATCAGAATCCGGTCCCCCGGCCCCACATCGCCCGGCAATCCCGCATAACCGATGGGCGCTACTTCGTCTGTTCCCAAAATGTCGCGGGTGGTAAGCGTATAGCCCTGCCCTGCTTTTAAAGAAACGCAGCCCTTT
>DUUG01000046.1 GCA_012841675.1 Clostridiales bacterium | reverse complement strand
TATTTAATTGAGCCATATGTTCATCTCCTCGATTAGGTATTAGTGTGGTAACTATATTTTAACCGAGGTTGAGCATTTTGGCTCTTTTATTTGAAATTCCTTTTTACACCATTATACGGACTTAATCTTTTATACGGCTTGGGTGAGTAGTTTTGAATATAGTCTTTGAACATACAGAAAAACGCTTAGCACCAGCACAACAGGGGTAAGCAACAGGATCCATGTTAATAACCTTGTTGTACTTTTCTTTTTCATAACAACCCTCCGTTCACATGCATTTGCCCTTACGTAGTTGGTATACTTTTAATGCCCTAATCATTTGAAGCCATTAAGGGATGAACATAAAACTATGTAGCATGGGTGTTGAAACCGATTTCCCTTGCCAACTGGAAATAAAACCCCTGTAGATGCACGCTAAAATGAGTGGAATAATGAACTATATCCGGCTTCTATTGCAATTTTTACTCTACAATTGTCAATATTATACAACGAAAACCCATAATATCAAACAATTTCGATAAAATGTTTTCGCATAACCCCCTTGGAAAGTCCGGTTAAGTATGCTTAGATAAAGCCAGGGCATAATAAGATGGAATATTTAAGCTAACAAGGAGGTGATGCCCATGACAACAAGCAGAAAACCCAATAGATTAGCAAAGGAAAAAAGTCCATACCTGTTGCAGCACAAAGATAACCCCATAGACTGGTTTCCTTGGTCAAATGAAGCTTTCGAAACCGCAAAGCGGGAAGATAAGCCGATTTTTTTATCTATTGGGTATTCGTAGGTTTGCTGTAATGTTCCACTTGTCACTGGTGCCATGTTATGGCACATGAATCCTTTGAAGATGAAGAAGTTGCGGCCGTGCTCAACCGGGATTTTGTCAGCATCAAAGTCGACCGAGAGGAACGGCCGGACGTTGACGCGGTATATATGGCCGCCTGCCAACTGTTCACAGGTTCCGGCGGATGGCCGTTGACGGTTATTATGACGCCGGAACAAAAGCCCTTTTGGGCCGGAACTTATTTGCCGAAAACCGCCGCCTATGGGAGAATGGGCCTGCTTGAGCTTTTATCCGTTATCAAACAGCTTTGGGATACTGAGCGGGAAACCTTGCTTTCCAAAGGAAACGAGATAGCAGAACACCTTGGAAAAGCGAAGTCAGACACAGCTTATGAGCCGGATTGGGAGATTATCCTACAAGGCGTGCATCAGTTCGAATGGATGTATGACAGCCGTTGGGGCGGGTTTGGCAGAGCGCCGAAATTTCCAACGCCGCACAATCTTATGCTTCTTTTGCAGTTTTCCTTGCTGGAAAGGGATGCGAAGGCACAGCAGATGGCAGAGTATACCCTTCGGCAGATGTATAAAGGCGGCATCTTCGACCATTTGGGCGGCGGATTTTCCAGGTATTCCACCGATGAAAAGTGGCTTGTCCCGCATTTTGAGAAGATGCTCTATGATAATGCCCTGCTGGCTCTTGCCTATCTGGACGCATACAAGACAACAGGCAACCCGTTTTATCGCATGGTCATACAGCGCGTTTTCAACTATGTCTTGCGCGAGCTGACGGACGCAGAGGGATGTTTTTACTCAGGGCAAGATGCCGACAGCGACGGGGTGGAAGGCAAATTCTATGTATTCTCCAAGCAGGAAATCCTCCAAGTCTTAGGGGAAACGGATGGTAAACTGTTTGGCGACTGGTATGGCGTCACCAAGGAGGGGAATTTTGAGGGCAAAAACATTCTAAACCTGCTGGAAAACCCCCGGTATGAAGAAACGCCCTCCTCACTGACAGAGCCTGCCGCGAAGCTTTACGACTATCGGCTGCATCGTACCCATCTGCACAAGGACGACAAAGTACTCACTTCCTGGAACGCGCTGATGATTGCGGCGTTTGCCAGGGCGGCTAGATTGCTGGATGCTCCCGAATATGGGCAGCACGCCCAAAAAGCCCACCGGTTTTTGCAGAAATCCTTAAAAGACGGAAAAGATCTTAGACTGCGCTGGCGTGAAGGGGAGGCCGCCATTGATGGGCAGCTAGATGACTATGCCTTTTACGCGTATGCAATGCTGGAAATGTATCAAATAGCGTTTGATATAGAATACCTTCAAGAAGCCGTTCAAATGTGCGAACGGATGCTATATCATTTCTGGGACGAGGAACAGGGCGGCTTTTTTCTCTACTCCCGAGAAAGCGAACAGCTTATTAGCCGGCCTAAGGAAACGTACGACGGCGCCATTCCCTCCGGCAACTCTGTTGCGGCGGATGTGCTTGTGAGGCTTTCTAAGCTGACGGGCGAAGTAAAATGGCAGGAAATCGCGCATCGGCAGCTTCGCTTTTTGGCGGGAGATATACAGGATTATCCTGCCGGGCACAGCATGGCGTTGTTGGCTATATCCAAAGCGGTGTATCCGTCCCGTGAGCTTGTCTGTGTAACGTCGGAAGAAAATGCGCCGGCGGAGCTTGTCAAATTCCTTGCCGAAAATCCGGTTTTGAATCTAACTGTGCTTGTCAAAACAAGCAAGAATCAAGAGTTGTTGAAGCAAACCGCCCTCTTTACGGCAGACTACCCCATACCGGAAAGCGGCACGGCATATTATCTATGCGAAAACGGAGCATGTATGCCACCGGTTTATGAGCTTGCTCCTTTATATGAGAAGCTAGTGCGATAGTCAGAAGCATGGAGCCTTACTAAGGTTTCATGCTTCTTTATTCTCTCGTATCGACTTCTCTTATGGTTTGTGTTACAATAAACCATGGCAGAAATTTCATGCCAACACCGAACTGTTTGCTTGGAGTGTTCATCTATGACAAACCGCCAGCGTATTGTGAATGTTTTGCACTTCCGTCCGGTGGATCGTCTTCCGCATATGGAATGGGCCACTTGGTGGGATCAGACCCTAGCCCGCTGGCATTCCGAAGGAATGCCAAAGGATGCCTATCCTTTTACGTATTTTGGGCTGGATGTCCATCGCCAATTTTGGCTCACTGCCATACAACGTGACAAATGCCCTCCTGAAAGGAGTCAAGGCGGCTGGATCAGCAGCGCGCAAGATTATGAAAACCTCCGCCCCTTTCTGTATAATCCCCGCATAATTCAGGATATTTCCGCCCATTTGAAGGAAATCAAACCGATGCATGACAGGGGAGATTTTCCCGTATGGATTACGTTGGAGGGTTTTTTCTGGTTTCCGCGTGTTTTGTTCGGCATTGAAGAGCATTTATATTCGTTTTATGACGAACCGGATCTGTATCATCAGATTTGCCATGATTTAGTGCAGTGGCAGCTTGCCGTCATAGAGGAGTTTTGTGAGATAATACCCCCCGATTTTATGACATTTGCGGAGGATATGTCGTACAACTACGGTTCTATGATATCCAAGGCAACCTTTGACGAGTTTATCCTTCCTTATTATCATATGGTAGTCCCGGTGTTGAAAAAACACGGCATCAAGGTGCTAGTGGATTCCGACGGGAACGTGGAGGAGATGATCCCGTGGTTTATGGAGGGCGGCATTGAGGGCATACTTCCGCTTGAGCGGCAGGCAGGAACCGATATTGCCGAAATCAGCCGGAAATATCCAGAATTCCTGATGGTTGGCGGCTTTGACAAAATGACTATGAAGCACGGGGAAGCCGCCATGCGGGCAGAGTTTGAGCGCATTTTGCCTGTTATGCGCGCAGGCGGATACATTCCAAGCGTGGACCACCAGACGCCGCCGGAAGTATCTATTGAAAACTACAAGCTCTATGTTAGGCTTTTGAAGGAATATTGCGGTAAAATCTAAACATAGGCCTACTTAATAGGCAACGAAAAATAACATCAACCCCGAAAGGATGGAAGATATGAAAATAGTTGTTCTGGACGGATATACCCTAAGCCCCGACCGAGAGGAAAATCCATGGACGCCCATTGAGGTAAACGGCGAAGCGGAAATTTATGACCGCACGCCAAAGGAGCTTGTGTTAGAGCGGGCCAAAGAGGCGGACATTTTGCTTACAAACAAAACGGTTATAAACCGCGAAACCATTTTTTCTCTGCCTAAGCTGAAATATATCGGCGTTCTGGCTACCGGATACAACATTGTCGATATAGAAGCCGCCAAAGAGCGGGGTATTCCCGTTACGAATGTCCCTTCCTACGGCACCGATGCAGTGGCCCAGTTTTCCATAGCTCTTTTGCTGGAGCTTTGTCACCATGCAGGCGAACACAGCGAAACCGTGCGGAAGGGGGATTGGGCTCGTGCCCGAGACTACTGCTATTGGACCACGCCCCTTGTGGAATTGGCCGGGAAAACCTTTGGCGTTGTTGGTTTGGGCGCTATTGGCCGCCGTACGGCAGAGTTGGCTCATGCCTTTGGCATGAAGATTCTGGCCTATGCACCTCGGCCCAAAGAACCGCTTCCTTATGACGGTTTCCGGTTCTGTTCTCTGGAAGAGCTGCTTGCAGAGTCGGATGTCGTTAGTCTCCATTGTCCCTTGACGCCGGAAAACAGAGGGATGATCAATGCGGAACGCCTTGGTATGATGAAGAAAACGGCGTTCCTTATCAACACGGCCCGGGGGCCGCTTATTGACGAGGGGGCATTGGCGCAGGCATTAAACGAGGGAAGGATTGCCGGCGCGGGCCTGGATGTGTTGTCCAAAGAGCCGCCGACGGCAGATAATCCCCTGTTTACCGCTAAAAACGCCATCATCACGCCCCACATCGCCTGGGCCACCTTGGAAGCTCGCCGCCGCCTTATGCAAACGGCCGGTGAGAACATTACCGCCTTCCTGCAGGGCACACCGAAAAACGTCGTCAACGGATTATAGGAGGATCAAATGAACGGAGTTGATTTTCAAAAGGCCCTGCGCAGCGGGGAAAATGTATACGGCATGATGCTGGTTTCCCGCTCTCCGAAATTTGCCGAAGTGATCGCCACCCTAGGCATGGACTATATTTTCATCGACACCGAGCATATCGAGGCAGAGCGGACGACAATTTCCTTCCTCTGCCGCCACTTCGCTGCAGCAGGCATTGCGCCTTTGGTGCGCATCCCGGCACCTGACCCTTACGAGGCATCGGTGATGCTGGACGGGGGAGCGGCGGGTAT
The DNA here is from genome assembly GCA_012841675.1 of Clostridiales bacterium. Classification (GTDB taxonomy): domain Bacteria; phylum Bacillota; class Clostridia; order Oscillospirales; family QAMX01; genus DUUG01. The sequence goes on along the minus strand of DUUG01000046.1, from coordinate 321 downwards.
TATTGCGCCGTATGTGGAAAGCGCCGAGCAGGTCCGTGCGCTGGTAGGGGCGGTGAAGTATAAGCCTTTGAAAGGACGCCGCTTGGAGAGAATTTTACACGGCGAGGAAACGCTCGAACCGAAGCTTGCGGCCTATCTGGAGCAAGCCAACGCAGGCAAAAGCGTTATTGTCAACATCGAAAGCAAGCCTGCCATGGAGGCGCTGGATGAAATTCTGGCCGTGCCAGGGCTGGATGCGGTTCTCATTGGGCCTCATGATTTATCTTCCAGCTTGGGTATTCCGGAAGAGTATGAAAATCCGATCTATGACCAAGCCGTTCG
>DUUG01000045.1 GCA_012841675.1 Clostridiales bacterium | reverse complement strand
TCTTACATTCCCGGTATTGGACACAACCTGCAGGAGCACTCTGTGGTTATGATTCGCGGCGGTCGTGTAAAAGACCTGCCCGGCGTTCGTTACCACATTATCCGCGGCGTACTGGATACCCAGGGCGTTGCCGTCCGCAGACAGGCCCGCTCCAAGTATGGTGCCAAGCGCCCCAAGGCCGCAACTAAGAAGTAAATTAACCCAAATTGGGCTTTAGACCCAAATGCTTTGCAAGGGATTATATAGATTTATATAGATTTATATATTTTTTATATAGTGGCATTGCCGAACCTCTGCAAGGCGCCAACAAGGGCAAATATGCTCTTGAGTACCTGAGAACTCATTATATGATGAAGGAGGGAAGTTTTGTGCCAAGAAGAGGAAATGTACCCAAGCGGGAAGTTCTTGCCGATCCTATGTACAATTCGGTTATCGTAACAAAGCTGATAAACGGTATTATGTACGACGGTAAAAAAGGCGTTGCACAGAAGATTGTTTACGATGCATTTGACATTGTGGCCGAAAAAACCGGGAAGGCGCCGCTGGAAGTTTTCACTGCGGCTATGAACAACGTTATGCCGGTGTTGGAAGTTAAGGCACGCCGTCTGGGCGGTGCTACCTACCAGGTACCCGTCGAGGTGCGCCCCGAACGTCGGCAGACATTGGGTCTGCGCTGGCTCATTACCTTCGCCCGCACTCGCGGCGAAAAGCTGATGTCTGAGCGTCTGGCTGGCGAAATTATGGATGCCGCTAACGAAACGGGTAATGCCGTCAAACGTCGCGACGATACGCACAAAATGGCAGAGGCCAACCGTGCCTTTGCGCACTACCGCTGGTAAGCTGACTTTTTTGACAGCCATGCTTAAGCTAGTGCAAACCGCTGATAAGGGACAGTATATGTCATCGGCGGGATCTAGAATGAGAAGGCGGCTAAAAGCCGCGTTAAAGGAGTAGAACATGCCAAGGCAATTTCCATTGGAGCTAACAAGAAACATCGGGATCATGGCGCACATTGATGCGGGTAAAACGACGACAACCGAGCGTATTCTCTTTTATACCGGCCGAAACTACAAGCTGGGTGAGACGCATGACGGAACCGCAACAATGGACTGGATGGACCAGGAGCAGGAGCGCGGTATTACCATCACTTCTGCGGCTACTACCTGTCAGTGGCAGGGTCACCGGATTAATATTATCGACACCCCCGGACATGTAGACTTTACCGTTGAGGTGGAGCGCTCATTGCGTGTGCTGGACGGGGTCGTTGCAGTCTTTTGTGCCAAAGGCGGTGTCGAGCCTCAGTCGGAAACGGTCTGGCATCAAGCTGAAAAATACAATGTACCGCGGATGGCCTATATCAATAAGATGGACATTACGGGCGCTGACTTTTTCCACGTTGTGCAAATGATGCGGGACAGGCTTCGCTGTAATGCCGTGCCGATTCAGCTTCCCATCGGAAGGGAAAGCGATTTTGTCGGCATTATCAATCTTGTTGATATGAAGGCATATTACTATGGGGACGATAAGGGGCAGAGCATTGAATGCCGCGACATCCCCGAGGATATGCAGGAGCTGGCCGACGAACATCGTACAAACCTGTTAGAAGCAATTTCCGAGTTTTCCGACGAGATTATGGAGAAATATCTCGAGGGCGAGGAAATTGAACAGGAAGTAATTCTGGACGCCATCCGCAAGGCGACGATTGCCGTTAAGATGATTCCCGTTGTCTGCGGCACATCTTATAAAAACAAGGGCGTTCAGAAGCTTCTTGACGCTATTGTCCGGTTTATGCCTTCCCCGCTGGATATTGGGGCCATTAAAGGCGTTTCGCCTGCCACAGACGAAGAGGTGGAACGCCGTTCTGACGATAAGGAGCCCTTCTCGGCGCTAGCCTTTAAAATTGCAACCGACCCCTTTGTGGGCAAGCTGTGCTTTTTCCGTGTGTATTCCGGTAAGCTCGAAACGGGTTCGGGTGTTTGGAATTCCTCCAAAGGCCAGCGTGAGCGCATCGGCAGAATACTGCTGATGCACGCCAACCACAGGGAAGATGTCGATGCGGTTTACTCCGGAGATATTGCCGCGGCGGTCGGTTTGAGGAATACCACCACGGGTGATACACTCTGCGACGAGAAAAACAAGGTAATTCTTGAGTCCATGGAGTTTCCGGAGCCCGTTATTCGGGTTGCCATCGAACCCAAGACCAAAGCCGGACAGGAAAGAATGGGCATGGCCCTTATGAAATTGGCTGAAGAGGATCCCACCTTCCGCACGTATACGGATATGGAAACCGGACAGACGATTATTGCCGGTATGGGCGAGCTTCACCTGGAAATTATCGTTGAGCGTATGCTCCGCGAATTTAAGGTAGAGGCCAACGTCGGTAAGCCGCAGGTTGCCTACAAAGAGACAATCCGCAAGTCTGCCGAATCCGATATGCGCTATGCGCGTCAGTCGGGAGGTAAAGGACAGTACGGTCATGTTAAGATTCAAATCGAGCCGAATGAATCTGGCAAGGGTTATGAATTTATTAACAAGATTACCGGTGGTGCGATCCCCAAGGAGTATATTCCTGCCGTTGATCAGGGTATTCGCGGTGCGATGGAGTCTGGCGTTCTTGCCGGCTACAACGTGGTTGACGTCAAAGTTACTCTGTATGATGGTTCGTTCCATGAGGTTGACTCGTCTGAAATGGCATTTAAAATTGCTGGTTCCATGGCTTTCAAGGATGCTGCCAAAAAGGCCGATCCCGTCCTGATGGAGCCGATTATGAAAGTTACTGTGATTGTCCCCGAGGAGTATATGGGCGACGTTATCGGCGACCTGAACTCCCGCCGCGGGCAGATTCAGGGTATGGAAAGCACCGGTTCTGCACAGCAGATCAATGCGTTTGTTCCGTTGTCGGAGATGTTCGGCTATGCAACGGATCTGCGCTCCCGCACACAGGGACGCGGTGTCTATACCATGGAGCCCAGCCATTATATTGAAGTGCCTAAGTCCATTCAGGAAAAGCTAACATCTTCAATATAAGGCAGATAGCCTTTATTAAAAAAACTGTTGCATTTTTTTAGGTTATGCTGTAAAATAACAGATAACTACGATTGTCAAATAAGGGAGGACACTCTAAGAATGGCTAAATCTAAATTCGAAAGATCGAAACCGCATGTAAATATCGGTACGATCGGACACGTTGACCATGGTAAGACCACTCTCACGGCTGCTATTACCAAGGTTTTGTCCCTTAAGGATCCCAGCTGGTCGACTTTTTCTTCCTACGAACAGATCGACAAGACCCCGGAAGAGAGAGACCGTGGAATCACAATCAATACGACCCACGTTGAATATCAGACCGAGAACCGTCACTATGCTCACGTTGACTGCCCGGGACACGCCGACTATATCAAGAACATGATTACCGGCGCTGCTCAGATGGACGGTGCGATTATCGTTATCGCTGCTACCGACGGTGTTATGGCTCAGACCTATGAGCATATCCTGCTGGCCCGTCAGGTTGGCGTTCCTGCCATCGTTGTTTTCATGAACAAGTGC
>DUUG01000044.1 GCA_012841675.1 Clostridiales bacterium | reverse complement strand
ACTTGCCCGAAAGGCTCTTAAAATGAGCCGGCTTGTTTCCAATGGGACGGTGCCTTTGTGCAGCATTCCTCCCGCCTCCTGAACAAGACATTAGTCGTCCAAGTCGATCATCTTGGCTTTGACGCCTTTGATTTCATTTAATTCCACAAGCATTTTGTCCAGCTCGTCCTTTTCGCCGCAAACCTGCAAAAGCACAAGGCCGTCATTAGAGCAAAAATCTTCGCTGACATCGTGCAGCCCAAGACGCATTTTAATGTTGCACCCAAACCGGGTCAGCGTTTCCTGCACAGCAGGAGCAGACTGGGTCCGCTGTTGTAACCGCATGGCAATGATGTTGAAGCAGTTCATACTATCACCTTTCTATGTAAGTTTTGGAATAATCATACAGGAAATGGAAGCAAAAGGCAAGAAAAATTAGAAAACAAGATACATGCCCAATGAACCAATGAAATTTCGGGGATTAAATATGTATCTTTATGCATTATTTTGAATGAAATATACTTGCAATACGGCGTGAGATACAGTAAAATATGAAAAATGAAATAAAGGGAGCACACAAATATGAGAGACGAAACCAAATGCGTCCACGCAGGGTATCAGCCTAAAAATTCAGAGCCTAAGATGGTTCCCATTGTGCAAAGCACAACGTACGTGTTTGACTCTGCACAGGATGTCAGCGATGTGTTTGACGAGCCGACGAAGGCGTTGATTTATTCGCGTTTTGCCAATCCCACTGTCATGGCGGTTGAGCAGAAAATTGCCGAGCTGGAAGGCGGCGTTGGCGCCATGTGCACCTCCTCCGGCCAAATGGCGTCTTTGATGTCCATTTTAAATCTCTGCAAAGCCGGTGACAGCTTTATATGCACTTCACAGGTCTACGGCGGAACTATCAACCTGTTTGCCGTAACCTTGAAAAAATACGGTGTTGAATGTATTTTTGTCGATGCGTATGCCGACGAGGAGACCATTGCGGCCGCCATCCAGGAGAATACGCGGCTAATTTTCGGGGAAACCCTGGCAAATCCTGCCCTTTCCGTGTTGGACATTGAGAAGTTTGCCAAAGTGGCCCATGCCCACGGCATTCCCTTAATCATCGACAATACCTTTGCCACCCCTATTCTTTGCAAACCCTTCGAGTTTGGCGCCGATATTGTGATCCATTCCACCTCTAAGTACATGGACGGCCACGCCGTGCAAGTAGGCGGCGTTATTGTTGACAGCGGGAACTTCGATTGGACCAACGGCAAATTTCCGGAGTTTACAGAGCCGGATCACTCCTATCACGGCACAGTCTATGTGGAAAATTACGGAAAGGCCGCCTATATCATCAAGGCACGGATACAGCTTATGCGGGATTTCGGGGCATATCCGTCGGCCAACTCGGCCTTCCTCTTAAATCTGGGCTTGGAAACATTGGCCCTTCGCATGGAGAGGTACTGCCAGAATGCGCAGGCGGTGGCGGAGTTTCTTGAAACTTCCGACCAAGTGGAAAAAGTGATTTATCCGGGTCTTCCGGGAAGCAAGGATTATGCTTTGGCGAAGAAATACCTGAAAGGCTGCAGCGGTGTCATTTCCTTTGTAATCAAGGGCGGGCGAGAAGCGGCTATCCAGTTTATGGACGCTCTGAAGCTCATTTCCATTGAAGTGCATGTGGCCGACATCCGCACCTGTGTTTTGCACCCGGCCACAACGACCCACCGGCAACTAAGCGATGAGCAGCTTGTTTCTGCGGGCATTGAACCCGGACTGATTCGCCTTTCTGTGGGCTTGGAACATTCCGAGGATATTATCAAGGATCTGTCGCAAAGCTTTGCCAATCTCTAAAATACATATGGCCATATACTCGGGAATGTAGTGAGAAGGAAGCGCTAAGGGCCGCCTGCTTGCTTTGTGCAAGCAGCGGCCCTTGGCGTTTAGCTTTACTACTTTCAAATATTATTGTTATAGGAGGAATTGGAAGGACTTCCCTTGACACGTGTTTACCATTTTAGTAAAATAATATATATTGGAGGAAAGGGGGGATAGCGGTGTCACGGGGATTTACGTATGATCATTTGCCGGCAAGTAATGCGCCCAAGAACGCGTTTCGGCCGTTTACCAGAAGCACAGGGCTTCGCCCCGGCGCCCATCCCTTGGAACAGCGGGATGATCTGTACCTTTGGCAATTTGTTGTCTGGGCGCCCCGTGCGAAGGCGGTATCGCTGGTAGGCGATTTTAACCGCTGGAACCCCGCCGAAACCCCCATGACCGCGGCGGAAAACGGCCTTTGGACAACGGAGATTGCGCTTCCCGTTGGGGCAAGCTACAAATATTGCATCCAAACGGCAGACGGAAGAAGCCTTCTGAGGGCCGACCCCTGCGCTTATTTTGCCGAGCTTCGCCCCGGAACGGCTTCCCGAACCTGGACAGACTCGTTCCGCTGGAGTGACGGCCCTTGGCGCAAAAAACAAGCCGAGCAAATGGACAAGCCACGGCCGATTTTCATCTATGAGGTGCATCTGGGCTCTTGGCGGCAGGAAAACGGCAAATTTTACAACTACCGCCGGCTGGCCGAGGAAATTGCACCGTATGCTCTGTCTTTGGGTGCGACGCATGTGGAGATTTTGCCCATTACAGAGCATCCGCTGGACGATTCCTGGGGCTATCAGCCCACCGGATATTTTGCCCCTACCTCCCGGTATGGAACGCCGGAAGACTTTAAGTATTTTGTAAATACGCTGCACCTACATGGGCTTGACGTGATATTAGATTGGGTTCCCGCCCACTTTCCCAAAGATGCGCACGGCCTTCGCCAGTTCGACGGCGTCCCCTTGTTTGAATACGGCAACGAAGCGTATGCCGAGCATAAGGACTGGGGAACGCTACGCTTTGACTTGGGAAACGTGCAGGTGCGGGATTTTTTAATAGCCAGCGCCCTTTTTTGGCTTAAAGAGTACCATGTGGACGGGCTTCGTGTAGATGCCGTTTCCTCTATGCTGTATTTGGATTTTGGGAGAGACCGGTTTTCGCCTAATATCCGAGGCGGGCGCGAGGATTTGGAGGCAGTGGAATTCTTGCGCCTTCTAAACCGCGAGGT
>DUUG01000043.1 GCA_012841675.1 Clostridiales bacterium | reverse complement strand
TGCTCCATGACGGGGCAGGCCGCCGGCGTTACGGCGGCACTGGCCGCGGCGGAGGGAATCGACATTCGAAACGTCGGTGTGGCCCGTGTGCAGGCGATCTTAAAGGAAGGCGGTGCGGAGTTAGATAAAAGCAAGGTGTCTTTTACCCGCTAATACATTGCGAAAGGTGTCAGACGGTACAAAATGAGTAACGTAAACCCAGAAGATGTAAAAAACCTAGAAAAGCTAGACATTTCCTTTCAGCTAGATCATTTGCTTTTGGAAGCAGAGTGGTTTCGAGCCGTATATGCTGCAGAGGTGCCGAATCCGGAATGGCATTTCCACAAAAATGTGGAGATCCACTATCTGCATGAAGGCAGTATCGCCTTCCAATTCGAGGGCGACCGCATTCTGCTCCGTCCGGGGCAGGTGATTGTCATTGGCCCCTATGTAAGCCATCAGCTTATCAACGAAACGGGACAGCGCCACTTGCGCTTTGTTTTGAATGTGAGCTTAACAAGGCTCCAAGAGGATCCGGAAGCGGCATTTATACAGGCGGCTTTTGAAAGGAAAGCCCCGGCGGTGTTTCTCCTGCCCCAGGAAATACAGGCGCTGTTTATAGAGTGCTTGCAGGAGGCCACCGAGAAAGTCAGCGGCTATCTTTCCATTATCAAGCTAAACCTTATGCGGATTTTGTGGGAAATAGCCCGCTCTCTGTCACAAAGCCCCAAAGCGGAATACTCTGTCAGCCAGAAGTATTCCTTAGATGATCGGCGAAGCTTTACCATTTCGGAATATATTGAAAATACGCCGCCGGATCAGTTGTTTGTCTCCTCCATTGCAAAATACATGAACCTAAGCGAAAAACAGGTACAGCGGATTGTCAAGCGGCAGTTTGGCGTCACGGTGAAGCGCTTGATTTCCGATGTGAAACTGAAAAAGGCAAAAGAACTGCTGAAAGACCCTTCCTATTCCATTCGGCAGATTTCTGACATTCTAGGATTTGCCAACGAGCAGTATTTTAACCGGTTTTTCAAGCAAAACGAGGGAATGCCCCCGGGGAAATACCGAAAAAGCATCGAGCCTTCCTCTGTTTCACCGAGCAAAAGGAAAAAATAAGAATGCCCCTATTGCCGCAAGCCGCGGCAATAGGGGCATTTTCTGAAACGAAAAATGGATGGCCTTGAAAGCTGTTTGCCGGGGATACCCGCGTGCTGTTAGATAATTTCCAGTTCGTCAGCCGAGGGCAGAGGCGGCATTTCCTTTGCCGGCTCAGACTGGTACCAGTACGCCACAGAGGAAATATCGTCCATCAGGGGGAGATACCGTCCGCCGCTGCGCCAGCCGAGGGCCTGAATGGTGACTCTTAGGTCGGTGTCGAAGTAGATGGGGTCCACAATGTGCCAACGGTACATGGAAAAGCGCCGCTGAGACAGGTATGTCTGGTCGGTGTTGCTGAGCTTTGCAAGACCGGCATAGGGGGTTGTAAAGGTTGTATACTGTCCGTCTACGTCAAAGTTATAAGCGCCGCAGAAATAGTCCTCCGTGCCCGTGCCGCAGATGGTGGGGAAGTCGGTGTCGCCGTCCATGAAGAACTTGATTTCGCCTTCGCCCCACCAGCCATTGTTGTTGACACCCCAATACATATAGGTGCCGACGTACTGCCCTTTGCCCTTGATGTTGTCCACAATGGTATAGGGAGTGGCATACGGCAGGGGATTGGTGCGGCGGAACTGAGCGTGGAAATAAGCGGCATCTTCGGGGATTTCCGTTTCCACGTAGTCAATCTGGTAATACACGTTATAATCTCTGTCGGAAATATTCTCCAAGGTGATTTTGGACCGCTTGCGGAAGGGCATTTCCCAGTAGCAGTTCAAACCCCGTTTGGGATTGACGCAGACAGCCAGAGAGGAAATCTGCGCATAGTTCTGCTGGTCGGCGGTGGCAAAAAAGTCGCCTAAAGGCACTTCGACAGAGGGGACTTCGGAATCGTCCCAATACATGCGCAAAATACCAAGGCGCGGACGGGGCATATTATCCGTAATCCAGATGTGCTTAATGGCGCCGCTGCCTTGAATGTCGGCCAAAACAAACGTCTCGCCGGCCTTAATGTTGATAGAGGGAGAAACTTTCCAGCCCTGTCCCAAATCTCTGGCGGCGTGCATGCCGGTGCCCTCGGTGGCCATGCCGCCCTTTCCTTTTTCGCCGGTGAAATTTTCAGGGGAGATGGAACGGGTTTTCGCGTTGGAAAGCCTTGCAATATCGCTGAGCCCTGATGAAAGTCCGGAAAACATATACATTCCTCCTTGCAATTTCTGTCTCCATTGTATATGATGAAGAACAAGAAGGAAATAGCAAAGCTTGACCGACACTTAACACTTCTTGGGAAAAGGAGGAGTTTTGTGAATCTAAACGCCTTGTCTCCGTATGTCCGTGTTGCCATGCGATCAGAAATGACGGCTCCTTTTTGTATTCGCGATCGCGTTATTTTCGACTATGAAATTATTTATTTGCAATCGGGCGCTTGGCGGCTTACATATGAAGGAAAGGAAACCATCTGCCAAGCGGGGGATCTTTTGCTTATTTGTCCCGGTCGCTTGCACCGGATTGACTGTCTGCCCGGCGTGCCTGTTTCCCAGCCGCACATCCATTTTGACCTTTTTTACGACGAAAATAGCGAAAAAATCCCGGTTTCCTTTAAGCCCATGAAGGATCTTACCCCAGAGGAGCGAACGTGGATTCGGAAAGACTACTTCGGCGATGCCATGTCCTCTCCCATACTCAAGCTGAAAAATGCCAAAGAAGTGGCGGATATCCTCTTAGAAACGGTGGATAATTTTAGAGAAAAACCGCCGATGTATCAGGTTATGTGCAAGGCGAACCTGCTTCGGCTTATTTATCTATTATTGCCGGCTTTGCCAAAAGGCTCACTGAATGAACCGGCGGCGCCGGAAAGCCGGCTTGCCATGGTGAAGGCGTATATTGACCAGAATTTTGCAGGCGAGCTTTCTCTTTCCCTGCTCGCACGGCAGTTTACAATGGATAAATTTACGCTGGCCAAGCGCTTTGCTTCGGAGTTTGGCATTCCGATCATTGCCTACTGGCACAAGGTAAGGCTTAAAAAGGCGCAGGCCATGCTTTTGCGGGGGGCCGGCGTTTCCGAAACGGCCACCGCCCTTGGCTTTTCCTCCGTATATACGTTTAGCCGCTTTTTTAAAAATAAAACGGGAATCGCCCCGTCCAACTACGCCAAAACTATCCGCGCCCGTTAAAAAAATCCGGGCTTAAGCCCGGATTTTTGGGAAAAGGTATAGACAGCAAAGACGGTTTATCGATTTGCTAAGACTTACTAGCCTATGCATATCGGTTAAAGCTGCAGGTATGAAACCCAGTCCCGTCCTTTTTCGACGGCTTCGTCCGTAAGCTGCCCTACGCCGGTATCGGTGTCATAATAATCCACGTCCCGAATTTCCATGGTTGCATGGAGTGGGGTGAAACTTCTAATCTGGCGAAAACGACGGCCAAAGGATCGACCGCGCCGGTTATTTCGCTTCAATCCTTTTCACCTCAAAATAAAAAACCATTTTGTCGGGAGTCGCGTAATGCTCATTGCTTCGTCACCTCGTAAGGTTCAAAAAGTCTCCTGTGCAATAGATTTACTGCTAGCCCGACGATTCTATTTTGCCCTGCGCATATGGTTTTATCCTGTATAAAATCTGCAAGGAAAGGCGCGATTTGGTAACGCGAAATTTGATTTTAAATGGAAATAGCGTATAATATAGGTAAGAAAGGGATAGGAGCTTGACTTATGGAAAACCAACATCTTTTACCCCATGAGCACGAATCCAATCTGGAGGAGATCTTGCCTTTCATGCCGGAAAACGAGCATTTTACGCAAGCGGCCGGCCTTTTTCAGCAGCTTTGTGACGGTTCTCGGTTGAAAATCCTTTGGCTGCTTTGTCACTGTGAGGAATGCGGCGTCAACATTGCGGCGGCGGTGGGCATGAGTCCTGCCGCGGTGTCCCACCATTTGAAGCTTTTGCGCCTGCATGGTTTGGTGTCTGGCAAGCGCGAGGGAAAGGAAATCTACTATACCTTGGCCGACAGCGAAGTAGCGCACCTGATTCACCAGATGATTGACGATTTGTTTAGCACCACCTGCCCGAATAAAGGGTTAAACGAACGGGAGAAGGCATAAAAACCAACAGAAAGGCAAATGCGTATGGATTTCGGTATGCCGACATTGATTGAGCTAAAGTCTCTGGAAGAAAACGCCGCGCTGTGCCGCGAATTGGGGCTAGCTTTCATCGAAATCAATATGAATATGCCGGAGTATCAAATCGACCGGCTGGATAGGGTACGGCTTGCCAAAACGGCGGAAAAGTACGGCATTTACTTTACTATCCATCTCGATGAAAACTGCAACCCCAGCGATTTTAACGAGCGCGTGGCGACGGTGTATACCGAAACGGTGATAGAGGCAATTGAAGTTGCCAAAACGCTAAATATCCCCGTTTTAAACATGCACTTGTCCACCGGCGTGTACTTTACCCTGCCGGACAAGAAAATATACTTGTTTGAAGAGTACAGGGAGGAGTATTTGACAAGGCTGAAAGCCTTCCGGAATACTTGCGCAACGGCTATCGGGGATGCGGATATCAGAATCTGCGTGGAAAATTGCGGTGACTACGCTCGTGCAGTTTTTTTGAAAAAGGGGCTGGACGTGCTGCTGGAAAGCCCCGCCTTCGGTCTTACTTTCGCCATCGGCCACAATGCCGCGGCCGGCTATGGGGAGGAATCGACGATTCTGGAACGAGCCGACCGCCTGCTGCATTTCCATGTGCACGACGCAGAAGGAACGAGCCACCATCTCGCATTGGGGGATGGAGACATGGAATTGCCCCAATACCTGCAATGGGCCAATGCCCATAACTGCCGCGCTGTGCTGGAAACAAAGACGGTGGATGCGCTGCGCCGTTCTGTGGCCTGGCTGAAGGAGAAAGGATTCAGGTAATAAGTTTATACATAAAAAGGCTGCCCGGAAATTCTTCCGGGCAGCCTTCTTAAAGTTGCAATAAAGAGAGATTGATAGTTGGTATTTTTACGCGGTTTTCAGAAAGGATTTAACGTTCAGCGTTCGCATGGCGTTTAAAATCGCCAGGACAGATACGCCCACATCGGCAAACACAGCTCCCCACATATTGGCCATACCAATGGCGCCCAGCAGCAGAACCACGCCCTTAACGCCTAAAGCGAAAACGATATTTTGCTTGACAATACGGAGGGTTTTTCGGCTGATTTTGATTGCCGCGGCAATTTTCGACGGCTCATCGGTCATAATGACCACGTCGGCGGCTTCAATGGCCGCATCAGAGCCCAAACCGCCCATGGCGATGCCCACATCGGCCCGTGCTAAAACAGGCGCATCGTTGATGCCGTCGCCAACAAAGGCCAACACGCCTTTATTCTCCGCCATGAGTTTTTCCACCCAATCCACCTTGTCGGCGGGCAGAAGCTCGGTGCAGACCCTGTCAAGCCCCAATTCGGCGGCGACTTGTTCGCCTACTGCGCGGCTGTCGCCGGTGAGCATGACCGTCTGCCGAATTCCCGTGGATTTGAGATCGGAAATGGCCTGCTTGGCATCTTTTTTAGGCAGGTCGACAAGCAAAATATGCCCTGCATATGTGCCGTCGACGGCTACATATACAGCCGTGCCCGTAGTCTGCACCGGTGTAAAGGCAATGTTCTGCTGTGCCATGAGCTTGGCGTTGCCTGCTAAAACGGTATGCCCGTCGATTTCGGCGCGGATGCCAAAGCCGGGAAGCTCTTCTATCCCCCCAATACGTGCCGAGTCCACTAGTTGGCCGTAGGCAGACAGAATGCTGGCGGCAATGGGATGGTTAGAGCCGCTTTCCGCATGGGCGGCCAGTGTCAGTAACCGTTCTTTGTCTCCTTCGGTTGCGTGAATTTCGGTGACGGTAAAGCTGCCCTTGGTTAAGGTGCCGGTTTTGTCAAACACAACCTGCTCGGCTTGGGCCAATTGCTCCAGATAGTTGCTCCCTTTCACTAAAACGCCGATGTTGGACGCGCCGCCGATTCCCCCGAAAAAGCTCAAAGGAACGGAAATCACCAGCGCGCAAGGGCAGGAGATGACTAGGAAAGTAAGCGCCCGCTCAATCCATAACGTCCACGGCTGTCCGGCCAAAAGCGGGGGCAGAATGGCCAGCAGGAAGGCGGCTGAAACAACGCTAGGTGTGTAGTATCTGGCAAAACGGGTAATAAACCTTTCGCTGCGGCTTTTTTTATCGGAAGCAGTTTCCACCAGTTCCAGCACCTTGGCAACGGTAGATTGGCTAAATTCGCGCAAAACCTCAATGGTCAGCACGCCGGATTGGTTAATGCACCCGCTGATGATACTATCCCCCGGGGCAACGTCTTTTGGCGCCGCTTCCCCCGTAAGGGCAGAGGTGTCGAGGGAAGAATGGCCATTTGTGACCACCCCGTCCAGCGGGATTCTCTCGCCGGGTTTGACGACAATCAATTCCCCCACGGCGACTTCTTCCGGGTCGACCTGTGTTGTCACGCCGTCCCGCAGCACATTGGCATAATCGGGGCGGATATCCATGGCCTCGGCAATGGACCGGCGGGATTTGGATACGGCATAGGATTGAAACAGCTCCCCCACCTGATAAAACAGCATAACGGCCACGCCCTCGGCGTATTCTCCAAGGAAAAAAGCGCCAACTGTGGCTATGGCCATGAGAAAATTTTCGTCAAACACCTGACCTCGGAGGATGTTTTGCACAGCATCCCAAAGAACATCCAGGCCAATGACTGCATAGGAAAGCAGGGCCAAGGGAAGCTCAAGCTTGGCAAGAACGGGGCTTGCAAACAGAGAAAACCCCGTCAGGGAGTACATCGTGTCCCGAAAATGCACGGGAAGCAGCAGAATAAAGATTCCGCCAGCAATATAAATGCGCCAAAGCGTCTTTTTTTCATAAGTAGACATACATTTTCCCCTTGCTAGACGACGAATACAAGGTCTGCGTGGACCTTTTTAGCTGCCTTTTGGGCCGCTTGCAAAATCGTATCAAACTGGTCGTCTGGGGCTTCCAATACCATTCTTTGCGTCATAAAATTGACGCGGCAGTCGGTCACTTCTTTTATCTTGGAAACCGCCCTTTCTATTTTGGCGGCACAGTTGGCACAGTCCAGCCCTTTTAGCTTAATATTCTTTTTCACAGTCCGTTCCCCCTCGGATGGCCTTAAACAATTAAACAATCATTTGATTGTTTAATACTAGTATATGATATTCCACTAGATTTGTCAACTCTATTCTAGGAATTTAGGCAGGCAAAACCCCTTTACCTGCCGAGGTTCGGCGGTTAGCTTATATAGGAAGGAGAAGGCCCGTCCTGCTCTTTTCGGTGTGCTTTATAGGAGTGCTTGCCTGTTTTTGTTGCGCAAGCGCTTAAAAAGCCCTTGCATTTTTGCAAAACAACTGCTATAATACACATGGATAAGCGGAAGTAGTTCAATGGTAGAGCGTCAGCTTCCCAAGCTGAAAGTTGCGGGTTCGAGTCCCGTTTTCCGCTCCAAAAACACCGGACTTGAGATGTATCAAGTCCGGTTATATTTTTTAGATGGAATGGCGCATGCGTAAGGCTGCCGTTCCATTTTTTTATGTGCTTTTTCCTTGCATAGGTATGGTGTGGAATGCTCACATATGCTATAGTTAGCTAAAGCAAAAACGGCGCAAGGAGGGCGAAAAATGTTGGCGGGAATTGTATCATGGATATGATTTTGCCGAATTTACAAGAATTCGGGATGTTTTAACAGACCGGAAAAATTCCTTTCAAAACCAAAGTGCGAAACATGCGAAACAGAATGGCAAACCAGATCTTCGGCGGCAATCCGGCTGTTTTAAATTCGGCGGGAATGGATAGCCAAGCATATTTGATATATGTAAAAAAGAACCGCCTTAAGCGCAGGAAGCAATTTAGCAAAAGTTCAAAACCGCTTTGTTCAAACGGGCCCGAAGCATTTGGGGATTTGCCAATTTTTGAAATAATGGTATAATAAAACAGTTGTAAATTTCGCCTATTTCAGGAGGACAAAGTGGCTATCAAAGATTTTAAACGAACCAAAGCGTCTTGTTTCTACGCCTACCTTTCCATGTCATCTGTTTTCAGTTTGCCGCCGCTTTTATTTGTTACATTTCAAGAGATGTATGGCATATCCTACACTCTGCTTGGAACGCTGGTTTTGGTCAACTTCTGCACACAGCTTACCATAGATTTAATTTTCACATTCTTCACCAAACACTTCCCTATCCATACTACTGTAAAGCTCATGCCTTTACTTACGTCCGCCGGTTTGATTATATATGCCATTGCCCCGGCGCTCTTTCCTCAGTATGCGTATATTGGCCTGCTGGCGGGAACTGTATTGTTTTCCGTTGCGGCAGGGCTTAGCGAGGTATTGATGAGTCCGTTGGTGGCGGCCATTCCCTCCGAGCATCCGGAAAAAGACATGAGCCTGCTGCATTCGCTGTATGCGTGGGGTATTGTCAGCGTTGTCATTATCAGCACCGTGTTTTTCCAGCTCTTCGGTGTCCGCAACTGGATGTATCTGGTTCTGTTTTTTGCGCTGCTGCCGCTTGTGGCTTTCTGGCTGTTTGCCATCTCGCCCATGCCGGAAATGCAGGTGGAACACTCTGCCGGATCGGCCGGCAGGAGAAAAAGAATGGCAGGGCTTGCTTTGTGCGTTGCCTGTATTTTTCTGGGAAGTGCCGCGGAAAACACCATGGCAAACTGGATTTCGGGTTTTATGGAAAACGCCTTGCATGTCCCCAAAGCATGGGGCGACATCTTCGGCATGGCCATGTTTGCAACCCTGTTGGGCTTAGGTCGAACGCTGTATGCCAAATTCGGGCGCAATATCACTAACGTCTTGCTGGGCGGTATGGCAGGCGCTGCGGTTTGTTATCTGGTGGCCGGCCTTTCGGACAATGTGGTTTTGGCATTTGCCGCCTGCGTTTTGACCGGCTTCTGCACCTCTATGTTGTGGCCTGGTACCTTGATTTTAATGGAGGAAAAAATTAAAACGCCCGGCGTTACCGCTTACGCCCTCATGGCCGCAGGCGGTGATCTCGGCGCCTCTGTGGCACCGCAGCTTATGGGCATCATCGTGGACACCGTGGCGGTCAGCAGTTTTGCAAAAAGGCTGAGCGCAAAGCTTCCCTTCACCACAGAGCAAATCGGAATGAAAGCGGGCATGCTTACCGCGACGATGTATCCGATTTTGGGCATCTTTTTGCTGCTGTTTATAAAACGGTACTTTAAACGCCAAAAATCTCAAGCGTAACGGGACGGTGGCGTATGCTGTCCGAAACCATTGCAAACTGGTCCGATTGGGGCAAGGTGTTCCAGTCCATCCCGGCGTTTTCCAAGCTGGCACAGGAGATTCTGAAAAAAGAGGGCCTGCCGGCGGCAGCGCTTCAACCTCTGACGCCCGGCACCAATGCGGTGTTTTTGGCGGGGGATGTGGTTGTCAAGATATATGCGCCTCAAGAGTCCAGCATGAACCAGTCTGAGGACAGGCAAACGGAGATTTTTGTGACAAGATTTGCCGAGTCCCTGGGTTTGCCAGCTCCGTCAATTTTGGCGGAAGGGGTTATCCATGAAAAATATTCCTTTTCCTACATACTCATGCGGTATAATTCCCGGCCCTTCGCTGGAGCAGGTGCTGTTGGGGGCGGACGCTGAAAGGCAGTTTACCCTAGGCAAGCAGCTTCGCCATACCACAGACCGGCTTAATGTACCGTGTGTCCCCTTCAACAGGGTGGATGTAATCCGAACGCCGAACCGAAGTCTTCGTTGGAAACCATTTCCAAGGAGTTTTCAAGAAGAGCGCCGTGCCTATGTGGAAAACCGCCCCTATGGGGAGTATGTTCTTGTCCACGGCGACCTTTGCCCGGACAATGTGCTTGTGCCGGAGGAGGTTGTTTTAATCGATTATGCCGCTGCCGCTTTAGCACCCAAGTCGACCCGAAAGCGATTACGTCCCTTCACGTGCTATATCAAAAATTGCAAAAGATGCAATTTTAAAAGGCAAAGAGGCCGAAGGCATCCCGTAGGAGATCGCCGCAATCCCGTGAAAAATGTCTTCATAGACTTGTTTTAGGTCATTTCCGTCAAAATAGCCCCGTAAAAATGCCGGATATTCCCGATATATAAACAGAATTAACGCATGCTCGTAGCAGGATTTCCTCTTTGCCTTTTTATCTTATAACGTGATATTTTCGATGCCTTCCGCCTTTAGACGCTCTACAAGCTCCTCCCAAGAAATGGATTTGCCCGGAGGGGGCGGGGGCGTCGGTTCCGGCTTTGGCTTCCGATACGCGGCGATGACGTTGTAAACGTCCCGGTGCTCGAGAGGGTGATTGACCACCGCAAACGAACCATTGCCGGAACGGTCACGCAGCTGGATGCTGCTTGCGCCGCCGTCTAAGTTGATGGCCTCCGTACAGCCGATGCTGACCAGATAATCCCTTAGCTCCGTTAATGTCATGCCCGGGCGGCCGACCTGCCGGCCGTCGATGGTGACAAACAGAATCTCATTTCCCCGCAGGGCCACGGCGGAGCGGGGATGCCGGTCTTTAAACAACGCTACGCCGGTGTCAATGGTCTGCGGCTGGCCCCGGAAAACGAGGATTGGATACGCGGAGATCATATCCTGCCATGGGACTTGGGCGGACTCTTTGAAAATCCGGTCGAAATGGACCTCGCCGCTTTTATCAAGGCCAAAGCCCCAGCCGTTGCCGCCGTTGGCAACCACCTTGCCGCTTTCTAAAACCGTGCCGATGGGTCTGTTGCCGCTAAATTGCGACGCGTTGATGACGCCTTCCAGGTAGTTGTTTTGCTGATAAGCCGCCTGCGCCCAAGAAAGCACTTTGCCTAAGGGTGCCCTATCCGGCGTAACCGACGCCCGGTGGATGCCGAAGGAATAGTCCGAAAGCGGATATGCTTCCACGTGGATATAATCAGCGGTGGACGCCTGATAAGTGACATTCGGCAGTTTGGCCCACGTTTTCCAGCCGCGGGCTCTCACATCGGTTTCCACCACGCCATAGTCTATGCCGCGGGCCTCGACCACGCGGCCGTTTCCAATATATACGCCGGTATGCCCGTTCTGATGCACCATCAGACCGGGCAGTTCAGGCAAGGTTTCCATAGGCCCTGTATCTAGCCCCTTTGCTTTGCAAAATTCCAGCATGCCGTTTGCCGTTGTGTCGGGAATTCCGTTGGTTCCGTAATATCTAAGCACGCCGTCTCCCGCGTTGCCCCATAAAAAATGCTTGATAATGCCGATGCAGTCATATACTTTTTTTCCAAACAATGCCCGAGCTTTTGTCTGATAGGCTGCCGTGTAGTGGTTCGGATACAAGGCAGTGAGCTGGTCAAGCCGGGATTGATTTAAAATATATCCAAGGCCGCCCCATACATAGCCGCTTCCCAGCTGTGCTTTGCAGAGTTCGGCCAATTTAATACCAGTCAAGCGGATCACCTCCTGTTTATCTCTATGCATGGGCGGGATGCTTTGGTTCCGCATGCGAAAAGACGCATATATCTGCTGTTTGCCGCCATATGCATAAAACAATCGGGTGATCTTGTGGAAAAGGTATGTTTTCCACCAGCTTGGGGAATATACATCTAAGCAAAAAAGGAGAGATGACAATGATCGACTTTCAAAACGCGTCTTTTTTCAAACTAAAGCCCGTGCAAGACAGTTCCTTTTCGGATATGATCGCCCCTATTCTAATAGAGGGAGAAAACGTGGTCGCCTCCTTCCGGGGCATTCGCGACGGCGTGGTTTTTACTAACAAGCGAATTTTTGCCATCAACGTACAAGGCCTGACCGGGAAGAAGAAGGATTTTACCTCCCTTCCGTACAGCAAGATGCAGGCGTTTTCCATCGAAACGGCCGGTGTTATCGATTTGGACAGCGAAATGGAGCTTTGGTTTTCCGGACTTGGCAAAGTGAAGTTTGAATTTGTCAGCCATGCCGACATTGCCATGCTTTGCCGCATGATTTCCCAATATGTTTTGTAAATGCGCGCAAATTTGTTGCGGTGGAAACGAAAAACAAAGCTTACCTCTTGTAAATAGTTTTTAGCGGATTTATACTGATATTAACAGACATAATTCGAACTTGCATATGTATATAATAGTGTTGCAAAAAGAAAATCCCATAGCATGGCGGCGGCATGTAAGGAGGGTCACCATATGAGTACTTACCTCTCGGACGAGAAAAACCAAGTTGCCCGCTGTAATGCTTGTGGGCATTGGGTTCGGATTGAAAAGACGAAAGAAAGCCAATATTTCTGCCAGTGCCCCCATTGCAAAACCCAATGGCCTTCTCCTGCCGCTGTGTTTTGGAATATTTGGGAGGCGCAGAACGTGTATGAGCCTTCTCTGCCACCTGTGACAAGTGAGCTTGCGCTGCTGGGATGGGAAAAATATCTGAGATCGGCCATGTAAGCTAGGCGTTTGCAAATCAGTGTTAAAGCAGAGAACTCGCAACTTTATTTGCGTTTGCGGGTTCTTTTTGTTGCAAAAAACACCGGAAGAAATTGAACTGCACCCCAATTGTTAGACAGTATGGTATACTGAATAACGATTGGGGTGTTTTTATGCCAAAAGGAGTACCGAACAAACGATACACAGCAGAATTCAAACAGATGGTAGTTGAAACTATGCATCGAGAAAGACTAAGTTATTGTGAAGCGGCTCGACAGTTCGACGTGGATGACAAGCGAGTTGCAGCATGGGAGCGCATCTACCTGGAAGAAGGCTCAGAAGGTCTTTACGTCGAGCGCCGTGGACGTAAAAGTACAGGCAGGCCGAAGAAGCTGCCGCAAAAGGTGGAAGAAGACCTCATTGCCGAAGTACAGCGTCTTCGTGCAGAGAATGCCTACCTAAAAAACTTGCAAGCCTTGGTATTGGAAGACGAGCGACGCCAGCACAAAAAACGCAGGTGATCCATATACTGAGGCGAGAATTTCCATTGGCATTAGTGCTATCCATCGCTCAGCTACCTCGCGCAACTTACTATTATCATGCCCGGAAACAATCCGTCCCGGACAAATACGAAGAGGCCAGAGCCGCCATCTCTGCCATTTACCATGAGAACAAGGGCCGGTATGGATACCGCCGCATTACTTTGGCGCTGCGTAGCCGTGGCTTTTTACTCAATCACAAAACGGTGCAGCGTCTGATGAAGGAAGCGGGCCTTATCTGCCGGGTCAGAATGAAAAAGTACAAGTCTTACAAGGGAGAAGTGGGCAAAATTGCTCCAAACCTGCTGGAACGACATTTTGAAGCGGTAAAGCCGAATCAGAAGTGGGTAACGGACGTGACGGAGTTTAGCCTTTTCGGGCAGAAGCTCTATCTGTCTCCGATTCTCGACCTGTGCAGCCGGGATATTGTGAGCTACGCAATCTCAGAGAGGCCAGTGCTTTCCATGGTGACGTCTATGCTGGATAAAGCTTTTACGCGGATCCCGGACGATACAGAGCTTATTCTGCATTCCGACCAGGGTTGGCAGTACCAGCATAAGCAGTACCAAAGAATGCTACGCAGGAAAGGGATTCGCCAGAGTATGAGCCGCAAAGGCAACTGTCTGGACAATGCAGTGATGGAGAATTTCTTCGGTTTACTCAAAAGCGAACTCCTCTATTTACAGACCTTTGACTCTTTTGAGCATTTCAAGGCCGAGCTTATCGAATATCTTGATTACTACAACAACCGCCGCATCAAGGCAAAGCTAAAGGGCTTGCCGCCTGCGATGCACAGACAGCAAGCCCTTTCGGCTGCTTGATTTTTTAGTGTCTAACTTTTTGGGGGCA
>DUUG01000042.1 GCA_012841675.1 Clostridiales bacterium | reverse complement strand
GTCTGTCGCATTGCATTTGTTTGACCATTTGGAAACGGCGGTACCCCTTGCGGCAGGGGAGGTGCCGCTTCTGGTGGAAACCGATTACCCCAAAACAGGGCGCATCAAAATTACGGTGGGCAAAAATCGACCCCTACCTGCTTTTAAGCTTCGCGTGCGCGTGCCGGGCTGGTGTAAAGAATACTCCTTGTCAGGCGTGGAATGCGCCGTTTCCGAAGAAAACGGCTATCTTGTGCTGGAACGGGAATGGCAGCCCAGTGACTGTATTGTGCTTGACTTTCCCATGCAAATCAAAAGAATCTACGCCCATGCGAAAATCCATTACAACCTGGGACGGGTTGCCCTGTCCCGAGGGCCGGTGGTATATTGCATTGAAGACGTTGATTTCGGCGTTCCGGTGCAAACAATCGCCCTGCCGCTTTCTGCGGAACTTTCCGAAAAGGCAGGGGACGAACTGCCCGTTATTACAGGTTCGGCTTATGCCGCCGTTTCCAATTCGAAAGATGAGGCGGGCCTGTACGGAGAGACGCCGCCGCGGCTTGAGCCTATCCCATTCCAGGCAGTGCCCTATTTTTCCTGGGGCAACCGGGACGAGGGCGGAATGCTTGTTTATATTCGAGAAGTTAGGTGATAATCCCCTTTATGAAAATGAAAACCCCGGCGGTTGACCCTTCGCCCCGTAAGATTTACGGTTTGATTCTTCTTTGGTATTTTCTGTTTTACTTTTATGAATGTATTACGTCCACCTACTGGGTAAAATATCTGCAGTTTCACGGGCTGTCCCCTTCCCATATCGGAAGCATTGCTTCGGTGGGCTTAGTTCTTTCGCTGATTATGCAGCCTTTCTGGGCGACCCGTACGGACAAAGCCAAATATAAAAACAATCTGCAGAGTTTTGTGCTGCTAGGCACTATGGCAGCTATTTCTCTTCTTTTTCTGCCGATACCTGCCAAAGCTGTCGCGCCGTTTCTGCTGATGGTGTATATTCTTTACCAGGTTTTTCAGGCACCGGGCGCATTCTTAAGCGACACCATTGCTTTGGAAAATCTGGAACGAACGGGCCGCCCCTTTGGTCGAGTGCGGTTGATGGGCTCTATCGGATGGGCCGTTTCCGGCCTGCTTATCGGTGTCCTGCTGGGGCGAAACGTGGAGCTGTTTGTTCCTATGGCCGTTGTTACGGGGTTTGCGCTGTTTGCCGTGCAGAGGTCGTTGCCCAAAGTGCAGGGACATATGCAAAAATCGGCTCGTTCCTTTCGCTCCATCGGCACCTTTTTAAAAAATCGGGCGGTCTATCCCGTTCTGATTGCCGAGGCGGGCTTTTCCTTTGGAATGAGCCTGACCAGTATTTTTCTGCTGGCAAGATTTGAATCCTTAGGCGGCACGACGGGGATGTACGGTCTCTTTCTCTTTCTGGCAACCATGACGGAAATCCCCTACCTGTTTTATGGTGACCGCATTGTAAAGCGTTTTGGGACGACGAAAGTCCTTGTCGCCGTCGCCATAACCAGCGCTCTCAGGCTTTTCTACTTGGCGTGGATGCCTTCTTGGGGGTATATCTTCGCCGTGGTTATGGTGCAGGGGATTTTGGTTCTTCGCATCTATTGCATTACCACGTACATCAACCGCGCATCTCCGCCGGAGCTGAAAGCCTCCGGTCAAATGCTGTATGCCACCACCACCGGCTCCTTCCGGGCGGTGGGCAGCTTCTGCGGCGGTTTGCTGGTAGAGCGGGTGTTTGGCGGGGAGTATGCCCATGTTTTTTGGGTAGCGGGCGGTATTTGCGTGCTGACGGCGGTTTGGATTTGGATTTCCATGCGCAGGCAGGGCGAGGTAAGTGAGCCTTTGCAGGTGGAGGTTGTTTTGACGGAGAAGGAGCCTAAGGTTAGTTCAAGCAGTTGACAATTTTCGCCCAAGGGAATATAATAAAAGTAACCTAATATTTCTGCAACAGAGTTTTGAGATTGCGCAGAGAAAAGGCAAGTTTCTTGCCTTTTCTCTGCGTTTTTGTGTAAAGAGAAAGGGAGAGGGCCGACATGGCAAGTTTACGGGCAAGCCTTAAAAAGGAAGCAGACGTCATCGTAATAGGCGGTGGTGTTGTGGGGGCGCTTGTTTTGCGGGCGCTGTCAAAATACCGTTTGCGGGTTTTGCTTTTGGAGAAGGGAAACGATTTTGCCTCCGGCGTCACAAGAGCCAACAGCGCGGTCATCCACGCAGGCTTTGACCCCAAACCGGGGACGAAAAAGGCCAAGCTCAATGTTTTGGGCAATGCCATGTTCCCATCCTTGTGTGCACAGCTTAACGTGCCTTATATACCGCTTGCCTCTTTGGTAACGGCGTATGCAGAGCAGGAGGAGGAAACCCTTGCCTTGCTTTTGGCGCAGGGCAAGGAGTACGGCGTGCCGGGGCTTTCGATTTTAAGCAGGAAGGAGATTTTAGAGAAGGAGCCGAACATGGCACGTACGGCCGTTGCGGCCCTGTATGCGCCTTCCTCGGCTATTGTTTCTCCTTGGGAGGTAGCCATAGGGGCGGTGGAAAACGCCTGCCAAAACGGGGCAGAGGCCCTGCGCGGGCGGACGGTTACGGCTATCACCCGCGAAAACGACCGTTTTATTGTAACGGTACAAACCACAGAAGGACAAGAGGTGTACGCCTGCCGCTGTCTGGTCAGCGCCGCAGGCGTGGTTGCAGACGACATTTGCCGCATGCTCACCGAGCCGGATTACAAAATTACCGGCCGGCGGGGGCATTATTTCGTGCTGGATAAGCAGGCGGCGGGTCTGATAAACCATATTCTTTTTCCCTGTCCGTCGGCAAAGGGAAAAGGCGTTTTGATTTTACCCGAATACCACGGGCGGATTATGATTGGGCCGGACAGCGAGTCTATTGACGATAAAACCGATACGGCCACGGTGGAGGAAGGCCTTGCCCGGGTGAAGGAAGCGGCGGCTTCCTACCTTTCCGTGCCGATTCCGTGGCGATACTTAATCCGCACGTTCTCCGGCGTGCGTCCTACCCCCAGTACCGGCGATTTTATCATTCGAAAACACCCGTCTGTCCCCGGCTTTGTAGAAGCGGCAGGCATCGAGTCGCCGGGCCTTGCTTCGGCGCCGGCCATCGCGCAAGAAGTAGAGCGGCTGGTATTAGACGTTTTGGGCGGCGCGGCGCAAAAGGATTTCGACCCCGTAAGGCAAAAATACACGGCCAAACCGGAGAAAAAAGACAACACGCTGGTCTGCCGCTGCAGTCAGGTCACAAGAGGGCAGATACGGGATGCCATTGCCGGCCCGTGCGGTGCCAGAACGGTCAAAGGCGTCAAGCTGCGCACAGGCACCACGGCCGGCGCCTGTCAAGGGGGCTTTTGCCTGCCGGACATTGTGTCTGTTTTGTCGGAGGAACTCCATATTCCCAAGGAGCAGGTGCTGTACGACGGACCGGGATCGAATCTTCTAACCGGCCCGACAAGGAGGGGCGAACATTGAAAACGGATTTTGATATTGTTGTCATCGGCGGCGGCGCAGCAGGCATGGCCGCGGCTCTTGCGGCATGGAAAAAAGGGGTCAGCGTGGCCCTTTTAGAAACCGAGCCTTACCTGGGCGGCGTGTTGCCCCAGTGTATCCACGCCGGATTTGGTCTTCACACCTTTTCGGAAGAATTGACAGGGCCGGAGTATGCCGGACGCTATGCGGAAAGTATGCAAGAAAGCGGCGTTACGGTGTTTTGCGAGACTTTTGTAACCTCCCTTGCAAGCGACAGAACCATCCATGCCCTTTCGGCAGAACACGGTGAGTTTACTCTGCGCCCCAAGGCGGTTATCCTTGCCTGCGGTTGCAGAGAGCGCCCTGCGGGTGCTTTGCCCTTGCCGGGACAGCGGCCGGCCGGCGTCATGACGGCAGGAACGGCGCAGCGGTTTATCAATCTGGAAGGATACATGGTGGGGCGGAAAGTGATTATTTTAGGCTCCGGCGACATCGGGCTTATTATGGCCCGGCGGCTAACGTTAGAAGGTGCAAAGGTCATTGCCGTTTGTGAACGGATGCCGTATCCTGGCGGCCTGTCCCGCAACGTGGTACAGTGTTTGGAAGACTATGATATTCCTCTCCGGCTTTCGACCACCGTGGTGGCCAT
>DUUG01000041.1 GCA_012841675.1 Clostridiales bacterium | reverse complement strand
GAAGGATGCGGCCATGCGGCGCAAGGTGTCCAAATTAAACCATATGGCCTTAGGCGTCAGCTTGTGAAGAAAACCGCGCATGGCGAAGGTTTTTAGGGGGAACCCCGCCTCGCCCACCAGTTTCTCCTCCATGCCGCCTTGCGCCCCGACAAATAAAATTTCCGCCGAAGGCTGACGCGTTCGTATATATCGGGCAACTGCAATGGCCGGATTGATGTGTCCGGCCGTGCCGCCGCCGGCAATGAGAATCCTCAAGGTACGCACCTGCCTTTCATCGTTTCACAATGCGCATTTGCTTTGATATACTGAGCATAACGCCCATTTCCGCCATAAGAAGGGTAAGCGAGGTGCCGCCATAGCTGAAAAACGGCAGGGAAATACCGGTAACCGGCATGGCGTTGGTGACCACGGCGATGTTCATCAGAACCTGCAGCGCAAATTTCGTCATGATTCCTGCTGCCAGCATGGTACCAAACTTGTTGGGCGCATGCATGGCAATCCAAAATCCCCGGGCAATGAGCGCCGCAAACAACAAAAGAAGCAGAATACCGCCGATCATTCCAAGCTCCTCGCAGACGATGGAAAAGACATAGTCGTTGTGGGACTCGGGCAGGTAAAGTTGCTTTTGGCGGCTTTGCCCCAGCCCCAGCCCGAACAAACCGCCGGAAGCAATGGCATAGAGCGACTGAATGGTCTGGTAACCAATACCCCTAGGGTCTACAAAGGGATCCTTCCAAACGTCAATACGGCGCTGTACATAAGAAAACACGTCTGTGGTGCTAATCAGCAAGAACAGCCCCGCCACACCGGCGGCCATTCCGCCGCCTAAATACCAAAGGGACGCACCGCCGATAAAAATCATGATAGCGGCCGTACCCGCTGTTAAGACAATGGCGGATAAATGCTTCTGCAGAAGCAGAATGGGAATAAAAACACCGACAATAAGTAAAAACGGAAGGATGCCGAAGCGAAAGGTTTTCATCCGGTTGCCGGCCTTGTCAATGGCCAAGGCCATAGAAAAGATAACGGCGATTTTGGCAAGCTCCGAAGGCTGGAACCCGACACCGCCTAATTCAAGCCAGCGCTGTGCGCCGCCGGCGGTACGGCCTATAAATACGACCAGAAGCATTAACACGAAAGTCAAGGCAAAGAACAGCGGAATAAAAGGCTTTAGGCGGTTGAAATCTAAAAATGTGAACCCGAGCATGGCACCTAAGCCGAGGAAGGCAAAGGAAACCTGCCGGGAGATGTAGTAATGGGGCGTGCCGTAATCTTCTAAAGACCAGGCATAACTGGCTGAATACATCATAACAAGCCCAAACGCCACCAGCACCAGCACTAAAACCAAAAACGGAATATCCAAAGGCACATAGCGGACAGGAGCCGCCGCTTCGCCTTTGGGGGTTTCGGCTAACAATTTTTCAATTTTTGCTTCGCCGGGAGGCGGGGTTTTCTTCCTGCCCACTACGGCTTCAAAGTTTTGATCCTGCGCCCGCTTTTTGGCCTTATCGGGCTTGGATCTGACCGGAAGTACCGCCGGCGGTTTCTTTGGTTTGGACGTTTTCCGCGTCATTTGGGCCGCGTTTCCGTCATATGCCCGATGCGCGGCCAAACGGCTTGGTCGCTTTTTATCCATACAATCCGCCTTTCCGCCCAGAATTCGCCTAGCATTTTATATGCGGCTTAAAGCCTTGGCCAAAGACCGACCAAGGCCAACGCCGCCATCAGCAGTGAAACAAAAGAGAACACAAAGAAAATCTTTCTTTCCTTCCAGCCGCACATTTCAAAGTGATGGTGAATGGGGGCCATCTTAAACAGCCGCTTGCCGCCGGATAGCTTGAAGTAGCCCACTTGCAACGTGACAGACAGGGTTTCCAGCACATAGACAAAGGCGGCAATTACCACAAGCAGAGGAATATCAAGCACGAAGGCCATGCCGGCAACCATGCCGCCTAAAAACAAGGAGCCGGTGTCGCCCATGAAAATGCGGGCCGGGTTAAAGTTATAATATAAAAATCCGGCCAGACCGCCGATTAATGCCGCGGCCAATGTGGAAATGTGGAGGTAATCCCGCCCCATAAGAAACGCCGCCACGCCGAAAAACAGGGCAATGGGAATGGTAACGCCGGAGGCCAAGCCGTCAACCCCGTCGGTTAAATTAGCGGCGTTGACAATGCCCAGTACGCCGATAATGGATATGGCGTAGTAGATGGACCAATGGACATTGAGGGTAGTGTTAAAAAACGGGATGTAGAATTCACTGGTCACATATCCCATATGTCGAAGCAATGCGAGAAAGACAGCCGTAACGGCAATTTGCAAAACGAGCTTTTGCCGAACGGTGAGTCCTAAATTCTGCTTTTTTGCGATTTTTTCGTAATCGTCCAACGCGCCGATAAGGCCGCAGGCCAAAGCGAGAAACAAAACCACCAAAAAGCCATATTGCCCCTCCGAAATAAAACGAACAGAGAAGGGAATCATGGCCGCAAGCACGCCGATGATGAATAAAAGTCCGCCCATAACGGGGATGCCTTCCTTGCTTTTATGCCACTTGGGCCCGATTTCAAGGATTTTCTGCCCCATCTTCTTTTTCACAAGCATGGGGATGATGAAAACCCCTGACACCAAAGTGGCTGTCAAAGAAATGACAAATGCCAGCGCGATGGTTATGTATGGTTCCATATTAATGTGCCTCCCGTTTTTCTCTTGTAAGACCGGCTTTGCGGAGAAAATCGTCTAACACTTCCTCCATGCGCATACCTCGGCTTCCTTTGAATAAAACGGAATCACCGGGGCTTACTTGCCCGGCCAAATATTCGGCCGCTTCAGGCTTCGTTACATGCAGCGCCTGACAGCCGGCCCATTTTGCTTCTTCCACGGCAAACTGCATGCTTTCGCCGCAGGCAACTAACACATCAGCCGTTTCAGAAGCCTTCCGCCCCAGGGCACGGTGCGTTTGTTCCGTATGGGCGCCAAGCTCCAGCATATCGCCTAAAACGGCAAAGCGGCGGCCGGGAAGATCCTTTAAAACGTCTAACGCGGCTTCCATGGAATCGGGACTTGCGTTGTAGCAGTCTTCTAAAATAGTAACTCCACCCGTCTGGTAAAGCCGCTGACGCATGGCGGCAGGAACGGCATTTTGCAATGCGCTTACCATTTTCTCCGGGGAGATTGCAAGCAAAAGCCCCACGGCAATGGCCAGAAGCGCATTCTGTACGTTATGTAAACCGGGGATAGGGAGGAACACAGAGAAAGACGCCGCGCCGCAAACGGTAAAATGCGTGCCGGCGATGTCCTGCACAATATCTTTCGCCCAAAGAAAGCTTCCTTCCGGCCCGACGGGCAAAACGCGCAAATGCTTCGTTTCCGGCCGGTTGAGAAGCAAGGGTTCCAAGCCGTTGACAACCAAAGGGGCCCCCTCCTGCATAGAGGCGGCAATTTCCAGCTTTGCTTTAGCAATGTTTTTTCGGCTTCCCAAATGCTCCATATGCGCCGTGCCGATATGGGTAATGACGCCGATATCGGGTTTGGCCGCAAGGGACAGACGCTCAATTTCGCCTAAAGCCGACATGCCAAGCTCGGTAACGGCGGCGGTGTGGCTTTTGTCAAGGTTTAAAAGGGTTAGGGGAAGCCCCAGTTCGTTGTTATAGTTTCCTTCCGTTTTGCCGACGGTGTAAGACGTTTCTAAAATGTCGGCGATGAAATCCTTGGTTGTGGTTTTTCCAACACTTCCGGTGACGGAAACCATGGAAAGGCGCAAGGTTTTCCGGTAGGCCACAGCCAGATGAAAAAGCGCCTCTTTGGTATCTTCCACAAAAATGGCTTTTTCGCTGCATGGAACCGTTCTGCCATGATCCGCGAGAAAACCAGATGCTCCGGCGGCAAGTGCTTTTTCAATAAAATCGTGTCCGTCCACATGAATCCCGGGCAGGGGAACAAACAGCGCCCCCTTCCGTGCCTTCCGCGAATCGATGCAGACGCTGTCGGCCGTCCAAGGCACAGCATTATGGGGAAGGGAAGCGGAAATTCCCTCCGATTGCAAAAGGGTCAAAAGCGCCTGCGCGGAAAGTGGCTCCATGGCCGATCCTCCTTTGGTTTAGTTGCCGGAAAGATGAGCGTGTATAACCTCTCTCTCATCTAAATGGTGTTTTTGGCCGTTGATTTCCTGATACGTTTCATGGCCCTTGCCGGCCAATAGTATAAAGTCGCCGGGATTTGCCATATCTAATGCTGCGGCAATGGCTTCGCGCCGGTTTTCCATGGCGATGTGGTTTTTCCCTGCCATGCCGGATAGAATGTCGTTGATAATGGCCATAGGCTCTTCTCGGCGGGGGTTGTCAGACGTGACAATGCAGACGTCGGAAAGAGTTTCGGCGATTTTGCCCATAAGGGGCCGCTTGGCCTTATCTCTGTCGCCGCCGCAGCCGAAAACGGTAATAACCCGCCCTTTGGCAACGCCGCGCACCATGCGAAGTATGTTTTCCAGGGCGTCCGGCGTATGGGCGTAGTCTATCATAACGGTGTAATCTCTGTCAACGGCAACAATTTCCGCCCGTCCGGCAATGCCTTTGCTTTCGACCAATGCGGCGGAAATATCCGAGAGGGAAAGCCCCAGTCCTCGGCAAATGCCGATGACCGTCAATGCATTGTATACGGAAAACTCGCCGGGAATGCCTAGGCGCATTCTTTCCAGGCCGCTTTCGTCCAAAGCGACGAACTCCACAGCGTCGGGAAGCAGGCGGATGCTCTTGGCAATCAAAGTTGCTTCGTTCTTCTTGGTCGAATAGGTAATCTTCCGCCCCGAAGCGGCACGCAGCATCAAAGGGGCAGCCTCGTCGTCTACGTTGATGACGGCAACGTCGCTCATGGCAAAGAGAGAAGCCTTAGTTTCAGCGTATGCTTCCATGGTTTTGTGAAAATCTAAATGATCCTGTGTTAAATTCGTAAACGCCGCGGCGGCAAAACGCATGCCATGCACCCGGCCCAGAGCCAGCGCATGGGAGGAAACCTCCATGGCCACGTACTCACAGCCCGCCTTGACCATGTCGGCCAGCAAGGATTGAAATACAATGGCGTCGGGCGTTGTGGATTTGCTTTCCAAAACCGTATTGCCATAGCAAATGAGGTTCGTGCCGATCAAGCCGCAGGGCATGCCGCAGCGTTCCAGCACCGAGCGGATGAGATGGGTTGTAGTGGTTTTCCCGTTGGTACCCGTAACACCGATTAGCGAAAGG
>DUUG01000040.1 GCA_012841675.1 Clostridiales bacterium | reverse complement strand
GATTTGTATATTTTTGCCCCGGATTTTGATAAGCTCCATGGCTCGCCTTGTTTTAGTGGATTCCCGGCCGTCCGCGTTTACAAGATAATCTGTTTTTAAGGTGACGGAATCGTTTACAAAACCGCCGCCGGCAAAAACGCGCTCATAGGCGTATTCCCTTGTTATATTTTCAAATTGCCCGGTGAAGGTGAAATGTCTCCCTTTGAAAGCGGGATTTGCTTCGCAAACTACCGTCCGAGCCGCCACCTTCCTTGCGCTTACATACATAAAGTATGGCTCTCTTTCCGGCGCGGAAATGGGAATGTATGTGGCAGGCTCGCCCCGTAAGGCTTTGAGAATAATCTCGGCACAGCCTCGGCAATCGTCCTCCGCCCGGTGCTGGACATGGGGTTTATATCCGATGGCAGATAAAACAGTTTGAAGCTTGTAATTGGGAAGCCCTCTCCACGCCTGCCTTGCCACGCTCTTCGTGTCAATATATTCAATGTTGGGGTCGTACCCGTATTGCCTTGCGGCGTGTTCGATAAACCCCAGGTCAAACGTGACGTTGTGGCCTACAACAATATCGTCGCCTAGAAAATCCAGCAACGGGCCGATTACCTCATGCATCAGCGGAGCGTTCTTCACCATTGCGTTTGAAATTTTGTGAATGTTGTACGCGGCAAAGGGGATGGGGCGCTGGGGGTTTACTAATGTAACAAATTTGTCGGTTTCCTCTCCATTTACAAAGCGCACCGCCGCGATTTCCACAATGGCATCCCTGTACGGGCTTAACCCGGTTGTCTCTATATCCAGCGCTACAAAGCGCCGTTTGACAATATGAACCCATTCCGCTTCGTCTTTTCTAGCGGTTTTATGGCGTTCTTCGGGCAGAACCATGGTCGGTGGAGATTCCTTTTTTGTTTTAAGGCGCAGGCTTCCGGAGGTTTGTTCCATTATACGGATCGCATCCTTTCGCTGGGGTTGTTTGGCAGGTGGCAGACTTTGGCGCTTGATTAGCGTAGAAAAACCGCGAAATTGTCAGGCTTTCGGCGGGGGTTATTGGGCATTTAGCTTTAGCGTAAAATATTTTGCGTGCCGTAGAAACATTGCTGCACAGATTGCGTATAGGGCCAACAGCCCCATGTGTCTTCTTGACTTAAAAGTCATCTTCCAAAACATTGTATAATACTTGCCTAATGATTACAAGTTTGAAATCAAAAAGGATAAATTTGAAATTTGCAGAGCAAAATGCAAAGAAGCGGTATATTTGCTTGCGAACCTATGCGGGGGATGAACACGTTTGCGCTATAATGGGGGGGCATCCAAATGCGAAAAGCAAACCCCGGTTGACCATATGAAAACGCCCCTTTTTCTTGACATTTACCGCCGAAAATGATATAATAATACAAAGCGATGATGGAGAAGTGGGTGTAACACTCCTTTCAGAGAGGGGCGCGGCGGAATGTCTGGTGTAAGCGCTCTAAGGCAAGGTTATTCCCTAACCCCTCCGTAGTTCCGCCCCGAAGCGTTTTCGTGTGTAGGCCGCGGCGTTTGGCAAGCGTTATATTGCTGAATGAAGTATAAACAAGGGTGGAACCGCAGGACAGCCTGCCCCTTTTCGGGGTTTTGGGCTGTTTTTTTGATGTACGCACATAAGCGTAGATGCAATTTATTGGGAGGACAAATTATGGAACACGATAAACTGGCGACCATCCGCCATACAGCATCGCATATTATGGCGCAGGCCGTAACGCGCTTGTATCCCAGTGTCAAGCTGGCTATTGGCCCTGCCATTGACAATGGATTTTACTATGATTTTGATACAGACACGCCGATTACGCAGGAAGCTTTGTCCGCCATTGAAGCGGAAATGAAGAAAATTATCAAGGAAAACCTGCAGATTCGCCGGTTTGAGCTGCCCCGGGAGGAAGCCAAGGCCCTGATGAAGGATCAGCCTTACAAGCTGGAGCTCATTGACGAGCTGCCGGAGGGCGAAGTCATCAGTTTTTATAAGCAGGGCGAGTTTGTTGACCTTTGCGCCGGCCCCCATCTTCGTTATACGAGCCAGCTAAAGGCCTACAAGCTGATTAACGTCACGGGTGCGTATTGGCGGGGCGATGAAAAGAACAAAATGCTGCAGCGTGTGTATGGCACGGCTTTTGAAAACAAAGACAGCTTAAATGCCTATATGGAAGCGCTGGAAGAAGCCAAAAAGCGCGACCACCGCAAGCTGGGCAAAGAGCTGGATTTATTTATGATGGTGGATGAAGGTCCCGGTTTCCCGTTCTTTTTGCCCAAGGGCATGATTATCCGGAACCTTCTGGAGGCCTTCTGGCGGCAGGAGCATGAAAAGGCCGGATACGAGGAAATCAAGACGCCTATTATTCTCAATGAAGCCCTTTGGCACCAAAGCGGCCATTGGGACCACTATCAAGACAACATGTACTTTACGACCATCGACGAGGGCAACTACGCCGTTAAGCCCATGAACTGCCCCGGCGGTATTTTGGCCTACAAACGGCGCATGTGGTCGTACCGGGATTTGCCCATCCGCATGGCGGAGATGGGCTTGGTGCATCGGCACGAGCTGTCCGGCACGCTGCATGGATTGATGCGTGTGCGCTGCTTTACGCAGGATGATGCCCACATCTATATGCTGCCCGAGCAGATCCATGACGAGGTTTTAAACGTCATTCGGCTCATTGACCGCATTTACAAGGTGTTCGGCTTTGCGTACAGGGTGGAGCTTTCCACAAGACCCGAGAATTTCATGGGCGAAGTGGAGCAGTGGGACGTTGCCACCGAGGCCCTTCGGAGTGCGCTGGAAAGCTACGGCTGCGAGTACAAGGTCAACGAAGGCGACGGTGCCTTCTACGGGCCGAAGATCGACTTCCATTTGGTGGATTCCATCGGCAGAAGCTGGCAGTGCGGCACGTTGCAGCTTGACTTCCAGATGCCCGAACGGTTTGAGCTGGAATACGTGGGCGTCGACGGCGAGCGCCACCGCCCCGTCATGATCCACCGGGCCATCTACGGTAGCCTGGAGCGATTTATCGGCATTCTGATCGAGCATTACGCCGGTGCGTTCCCCCTGTGGCTGGCACCTGAGCAGGTGCGCGTGCTGCCGATTACCGACCGCTGCCACGATTATGCCATGGAGGTTCTGGAAGAGCTTCGCAAGAAAGGTATCCGAGCCGAAATGGACACGCGGAACGAAAAAATCGGCTACAAAATCCGGGAGGCGCAAATGCAGAAGCTGCCGCTTATGCTTCTCATCGGCGACAAGGAAGTGGAAGCCAAAACGGTTTCCGTTCGCGACCGCGTCAAGGGCGACTTGGGCGCTATGTCCCTGTCGGATTTCTGTGCCAGCATTGAAAAGGAAGCATCTTTGCCCCTGTCGGATGCGTAAGGCAAACCCGTTTTAAATCATAAAAAAACAGGCGCATGAAGCACTAAAAGGATCGAAAATTCGAGCTTCTTCATGCGTCTGGATCTTTTCTGCCTGCATAAAACGGAACAACTCCCGGTTTTTGGGGTTTTTACCACGATTTTCTTATTTTAAAATATGTAGCAATGTGCGTTAAAAAAGTATGAATATATAATAATTGCTATAACTTTATTTTAATATTATCACGATAAAAAAGCTAAAAACCCTTCGGTTTTGGCATTATGCCTAATTTTTTGAACAATCATTTGGTGAAAAAAACGTATACTATTTTGCGTAAATGTGCTATATTCTATGTTAAAGGAAATACAATAACGATATAGTGGAGGGCATTATCATATGGCTGGTGTAAAATTGCAGGGTATTTATAAGAAGTATCCTGGCGGCGTTATCGCAGTTTCTGATTTTAATCTAGACATCAAAGATAAAGAATTTATCATTCTGGTTGGACCGTCTGGGTGCGGTAAAACTACGACCCTGCGTATGATCGCAGGTCTGGAGGAAATTACGGAAGGCGATCTGTTTATCGACGATAAGCTCGTAAACGATATTCCTCCCAAGGATCGGGACATTGCCATGGTGTTCCAGAACTATGCTTTGTATCCGCACATGTCTGTCTTTGACAACATGGCTTTTGGTCTGCGTCTGCGCAAGACTCCCAAAGAGGAAATTAAGCGCCGCGTAGAAGAAGCCGCTAAGATTCTGGACATTTCCCATCTGCTGGACAGAAAGCCCAAGGCTCTCTCCGGTGGTCAGCGTCAGCGTGTTGCTCTGGGTCGTGCTATCGTTCGTAACCCGAAGGTCTTCCTGCTGGACGAACCGCTTTCCAACCTGGATGCTAAGCTGCGTGCCCAGATGAGAACGGAGCTTGCTAAGCTGCATCAGAGACTGCAGACGACCTTTGTCTATGTTACTCACGACCAGATCGAGGCTATGACCATGGGTACCCGCATTGTTGTTATGAAGGACGGCTTCATTCAGCAGGTCGCTTCGCCCACGGCGCTGTACGAAAACCCCTGCAACCTGTTTGTTGCAACGTTTATCGGCTCGCCCCAGATGAACATTCTGGACGCTACGGTTGAGGATGACGGCTCCAGCACCTGGCTTGCTTTCGGCGAGAACAAGATTAAGCTGCCCAACTCCAAGGGCCGCAACCCCGAGGTTCTTGCTTATGCTGGCAAGGAAGTTATCATGGGTATTCGTCCCGAAAGCCTGCATGACGAAGATGTCTATCTGTCTCAGTACCCCGACGCCACCATTACGGTGGACGTGGAAGTCGTCGAACAGCTCGGTTCCGTTACTTACCTGTACGTCAAGACCGGTGAGAGCAGTATGACGGCCAGCGTTTCTCCCAGAAGTACGGCGAAGCCCGGCGATAAGGTTAAGATCGCTTTCGATACCAACCATATCCATCTGTTCGACAAGGATACGGAAAAGGTTATTGCCGGCGAAAGCGTCCGGGAATAAAAACCTAATCGGTAACATAAACCCTAGGGGATGTAGTCCCCTAGGGTTTTTTATGCAAGCTACTTTGAAAGCGTAACCGGCACCCTTTGGCACCGGTTTTTTATGTAAGCCAGATGAAACAGTCGTTTCCATTGTGGCCGTAGTAAAAATGCGCATATTATAAACGGCATGACCCAAGGTCATGCCGCATTATTATATAAAGATTACTCAGTCCGAGTGAAATAGGACATGAGCTTATACGCGTCTTCCCACACAAAATCAGAGCGCTCGGCCGCTTTTTCCGTGTACGAAACATGGCTGTTTGTTCCGTGGTCTTCCGCGCTGTCATACAGCACAAAGGGGACAGGATCCAGCGTATGCGTACGGACGGAAACGGGTGTTGCGTGGTCAGGCGTGATTAATATGCGGAAAGGTTCTCCGCTTTGCTTTAAATGGGAAACAACCGGGCCGACGATTTCGGCGTCAATCCGTTCAATGGAGCGGGTTTTCAGCTCGGCGTCGCCGTCGTGGCCGCATTCGTCGGGGGCTTCCACGTGAACGAAAACAAAGGAATACCCTTCTTGCAAAGCATCTATAGCGGTCTGGGCTTTGCCTTTGTAATTGGTGTGGAAGTCGCCGGTGGCACCCTCCACCGGGCGATAGTCAAGGCCCATACCGTAAGCCAAGCCGGAAACCAAGGGCACCGCCGTGATTGTAAGGCCCTTCTCAATGCCGAACTGGCTGGAAAAGGACGGATAGTTCGGCTTGCGGCCCTGCCCCCAGAGCCAGAGACAGTTGGCAGGGCGAAGCCCCTTTTCCTTACGGGAGATATTGACCGGATGAGCAGAGAGAATGGCAAAGCTTTCCTTCATCATGGCGATAATGGAGTCGGCAATCTCGGTTTTCGGAAGATATTCGCCAATTGTCCGGCCGAGGATATCGTGGGGCGGGGTCAAAACTTCGGCGTAGTCTATATGCTTTAAAATCAGTACATGGCGGTAGGAAACGCCGCTGTGGATGCGGACGAAATCCGTTTGAAGCTGTAAAGCAAGTGCCTTAACAAGCTCGGCGGCTTCTTCCGTTGTGATTTTATCGGCGCTGTGGTCCACCATGCGCTTTTCTTCGAAAGGCTCCTCTTCGGAAAGGGTGACCAGATTCATGCGAAAAACCAAATCGCAGTCTTCTAAGGGAATGCCAAGCCCCAGCGCTTCGATAGGGGAACGCCCGGTATAATATTGGTGGGGATCATACCCAAGCACAGACAGGTTGGCCGTATCGCTGCCAGTGGGCAGATCCGGGTATAAAGTTTGCATACGTCCGAGCCGACCGGATGCGCATAAAGCGTCCATGTTCGGCTTATATGCGGCTTCCATGGGGGTTTTGCCGCTTAATGCATCGGGATAATCGGACATACCGTCGCACAAAAAGATGACATGCTTCATAAAAGCCTCCCAATTTTGCAGGTTTTCTCTCATGGTGTATGAAACTGGGAAGAAAAACCAGAATTGATGAATTACGTATAGTTTAACACAACTAACCCAAAAAATCTATGGCTTCCTATCCAAAAACGGTTTACAACTGTCGAAAAAAATGTTATACTTTTAGATGGCATACGGGAGGGTGTCTTTAGATGGAAAATAGATGGCGGGCGGGATGACGAACCTGCCCTCTCCTTGAGTTTACATAGTTTGCAGGATTTGCTGCATTATTGTATGTAAACGGCGCTATTTTCGATTTGAGGGCACTCTCTTGCAGCAGGGAGTCTGGTGTTGCTCCCATGCTAATATATTGCACAGGAGGACTTACGTTTATGGCAAGAAAAATGAAAACCATGGACGGTAACACGGCGGCCGCGCACGTGTCGTACGCCTTTACCGAGGTGGCGGGGATCTATCCG
>DUUG01000039.1 GCA_012841675.1 Clostridiales bacterium | reverse complement strand
TACTTTTGCTTTCGGCGTGCGGGGGAACAGAAAACAACGCCCCGTTGGTGACCGACAGAGAAGGACGGGAAATGCAAGCGCCTGACAAAGTAGAACGGATTATCAGCGGCAGCGCCGCCATCACAGAGATTTTGGCCGAGCTTGGTTTATTGGACAAGGTAGTAGCCGTAGACATGTACGGGACGGATGTTGCCGGTTTGTCCGATGATATTGAAACTATCGATATGTTAAACCCCAATGCAGAGCTTTTAATTTCCCTTGAGGCGGATTTATTGCTTGCCTCCGCCATGACCCGGCAGGGAACAGAGGACGATCCTTTTGCCGTAGTCGCCAACACGGGAGTAACGGTTGCGTATATTCCCACGGCAGAGTCTATTGAAGATATCTGTTCCGACATTCGGTTTATCGCGGAACTGACCGGCCGGAAGGAACAGGGCGAGGAAATCGTAGCCGGCATGGAAGCGGAAATTGCCGTCATCAAAGAAAAAGCACAGCAAATTACAGAGCCGAAAACCGTCTATTTTGAAGTATCTCCGGCGCCGGACCTTTACTCTTTAGGAAGCGGCACCTATATCCACGAGCTTATGGAGATCCTTGGCGCAAAGAACATTTTCGGAGAGCAAAAGGGCTGGCTTAAGGTCAGCGAGGAAAGCGTCATTTTGGCCAACCCCCATGTAATTCTCACCTGTACCAATTTTCTAGACGATGCCATAGGGGAAATTATGTCCCGCCCGGCGTGGAGCCAAATTACGGCGGTGCAAAACGGAGATGTGTATTATATCGACAACAACGCCTCTCAGCGGCCGTCCCACCGGGTGATTATAGCACTTAAGGAAATGGCGAAGGCGGTTTATCCGGAAATTTATGAATAAGAGAGTTCGCTTAGGGGGCATGGGCGCTTTTTGCCTGCTTTGCGTTATTATATTGCTTTTAGGAATGTCTCTGGGAAGCTCCGGCATCGGGCTTAATACGACGGCGTCCGTAATACTGGAAAAACTGACGGGTCTGCAAACAGGGGCAGCGCCGGACAAGGCACAGGCCGCCATTGTTTGGGAGCTTCGGGTGCCTAGAGCCCTCCTTGCCTTTCTGGTAGGGGCGGCTTTGGCGGTAAGCGGCGTCATTACCCAATCGGTGCTTCGCAACCCGCTGGCATCCCCCTATACCATGGGGGTTTCGGCGGGGTCGTCCCTTTCAGCGGCGTTGTATATGGCGGTGGGGGTCTTGCTTCCCGTGGCAGGTCGGCTTGGCTTGCCCTTTGCGGGGTTTGTCGGGGGGTTAGTTACCATTTTATTGGTGATGCTCTTGGCTTCCGCCATGGACAAGCTTTTATCCGTGCATACGCTGATACTGACAGGCATAGTGTTTTCCTTGTTTATCAGCGCTGTACTGACCGTTATACTGGTTTTGTTCCGGGAAAATCTGCAGCAGGTTTTGCTTTGGCAAATGGGGTCTTTTGCCATGCGTGGCTGGACGTATCCGGCGGTTATGCTTCCGTTTCTCCTAGTAGGGCTGGTGATTGCCCTTGCTTTTTCGAAGGAAATGGATATTTTGGCCTTTGGCGAGCAGGCGGCTATGTCTGTGGGGGTCAGCACCGTTTCCGTCAAATGGATTCTTCTGCTTGTTTCGGCATTTTTGGCCGGAGCGGCCGTTTCCCTTTCGGGCATTATCGGATTTGTGGATTTGATTGCGCCCCATATGGCGAGGAAGCTGTTTGGGCCGGAGCATAAGGTGCTAATACCCATGTCGGCCTTGTGCGGCGGGGCGCTG
The DNA here is from genome assembly GCA_012841675.1 of Clostridiales bacterium. Classification (GTDB taxonomy): domain Bacteria; phylum Bacillota; class Clostridia; order Oscillospirales; family QAMX01; genus DUUG01. The sequence goes on along the minus strand of DUUG01000039.1, from coordinate 5,300 downwards.
ATGGTTTTGTCGGATTTGGCGGCAAGAACTGTTTTGCCGCCGCTAGAGCTGCCGGTGGGCGCAGTGACCGCTTTAATCGGCGCGCCGTTTTTTGCCGGGCTATTTTTACGAAACCACAAACGGCAGGGGAAGGGGAAGGCATGCTGAGCATAGAGGATGTAAGCGTAGGCTACGGCATGGGCGACGTTGTCCACAACCTAAGCTTTACCGTTGCACAGGGTGAAAAGCTTTGTATTGCGGGGCCTAACGGCTGCGGAAAATCCACGCTGATACAGGCTTTGGCAAGGCTTTTGCCTTATAAAGGGCGGATTTGCCTTGACGGAGTGGAGATAAAATCCATTCCCCGAAGGAAGCTGGCCGGAGAGGTGGCGCTGTTAACCCAAATACCGGCCCTGTACTTCTCCTTTTCGGTGAAGCATACGGTGGCTATGGGGCGATACCCCCATGTGAAGGGTCGCCTGTCCGGGCTTAGCAAAGAAGACTGGGACGCGGTGGATTCCTGCATGGAACAGATGGGGATAGCAGATATTGCCGAGCGCCCCATTACGCAGATTTCCGGCGGACAGCTGCAGAGGACGTTGCTTGCCAGAGTGTTGGCTCAATTCCCGAAGGTCATCCTGCTGGACGAGCCTATGAACCACCTGGATTTAACGTATCAGATTGAGCTTCTGGAGCATTTAGAACGCTGGCAAAGGAAGGAAAACGGCGTGATTGTGGCCGTTTTCCACGATTTGAATTTAGTAAGAAGCTTTGCCGACCGGGTTCTTTTGCTTGATAACGGGCATATGGCCGCGCTGGACACGTGTGATAGGGTACTTTCCGGCAAGGAGATTAACCGGGTGTTCGAAATGGATGTGGCCGCTTGGATGCAAAGCGCTTTGCGGCGATGGGAAAAATAATTTTTTTCCGACTGAACCTTCCTGCTTTTTTATGCGACTATATGGGTGAAAGCAGATGAGAGAGGTGAAGCCTGTGGGTTTTTAACGGACCCGGGATAGACCCCCCTTTTGATTTAGAAAGCCCAAAGACGGGACAAAGAAGCGTATGAACAGTTAATGGGGCCTTACCTTGCCCTTGTGTACCACTACATCCGGATTTACGTGTCTAACGAGGAAGACGTCAAAGATATTGTGCAGGAGTCTGGTCGTCCCTGCCTTCTTTCGCGGGGCAGGCTTCATTTAAAACGTGTATGACGCAGGTTGCCCGCCGAAAGGTGTGCGACTTTTACAGAAAGGCCTGCAAGCACGAGCTCGTTCCCCTTGACCTGGCGAAAGACGCCTGCATACCTGGCCAGAAGGCTGACCGGCGAAGAAAACGCCCAAATGGCGGCACATCTTGCTTCTTGCCGGGAATGCAGGGAAGAGGCCGTGTTCAATGCGCGCATCCTGCGCGCCCAAAGGGAAAGCGCGCAGTTTGTCCCGCGAAAAATCCAAACATCTGCTTTCGATTTAATTCCCGAAAACCCGTTGCAAAACGGCGTGGCCGGATATCTGGAGCCTCTTTTCGATACCCTTTGGCTTGTGAAAAAGGTGTTTGGCTGTATGTATCAAAACGGATAGGAGAATCAGTATGTCCAACGAAATTCCCATTAAGGAAATCAGCGAACTTTTGGATGAAATCGGCAAAAAAGCCCCTAAATTAATCGGTGGCGTTATCGAGGCGCTTTTCTCCGCCGAGGCGGGGCAGAAGATGGGCCGGGCCGTGGGCGTGTATTATATATAAGGAACTGCTGGAAGCAGGCATTCCGAAGGAAGACGCGTTAAAGATGGCCAGGGATTATATGCAAGCCATGAAATCCATAGTCGACGATTACAGCAGACAGATTAGCGTCTCTAAATAAACAGAGAATGGTTATGACGGTAGCGAGATTTGTCCTGTTTGCCATAAGGCTGATATTATACCTTCTGTTTTCTCCTTTTATGTTCCTTTGGATTCTGGGAAAGGTACAGTATTGTCGGTTGCAGATGATCAAATCCATGACACAATCGGGCATGCCCAAAGAATATGCCAGGGAAATCGCCAAAGATGTTAAATTTACCCGCATTCTAAAACAATTTGTCGCATAAAGGCTCGGCGGAAACGCCGGGACTTAAAATTTAAAAAGATTTGCGTATTCAGACCTTGTGCATTACAATAGGAATGCAATGGAATTTGCTGCCAAGACGCGAAAAAACATTCGAGGGAAGGAAGAAAGCGACATGCAATGGCAAGAGAACCTGCAAAACGAGGCGGGGCTGGAAGCCCTTTTGGCCGAGCCTTCCGAAAAGCTCATTGTCGATATGGCCCAAATCAAAGGAAGCATTATGGTTTTGGGTGCCGGCGGGAAGATGGGGCCTTCTCTTTGCCGCCTAATTCGGAACGCGGACAAGGCCGCCGGCATTTCTCGAGACATTTTCGCCGTTTCCAGATTTTCCGACCCGAAGGCCGCAAGTATGTTGAAGGAAACGGGCGTGCACGTCATACCTTGTGATTTGCTCGACCCGCATGGGTTGGCAAGCTTGCCCGATGCAAATCATATTATTTACATGGCAGGGCGAAAATTTGGCACAGGGGAAGATGCGCCCATGACTTGGGCCATGAATGCAGCCGTCCCATCCTTTGTAAGCCAGCGTTTTGCCGGGGCTAATATGGTGGTTTTTTCCTCGGGCAATATATACCCTCCTGTGCGCTTGGCTGAAGGGGTTGGCGGCTGTACGGAGGAAACACCTGCCGGGCCTTTAGGGGAATACGCCATGAGCTGTTTGGCAAGAGAACGGATTTTTGCGTATGCCGCCATGGCAAAAGGCTTGAAGGTATTGCTCTTTCGCTTAAATTACGCGGTGGATCTGCGCTATGGCGTACTTTTTGACATTGCTGAGAAGGTGAAAAACGGCCGGCCCGTTTCCCTGTCGGTTCCGTATTTTAACTGCATCTGGCAGGGAGATGCCAACGAAGCCGCTGTTCGCTCTCTGTTGCATACATCGTCCCCGGCGAGAATTCTCAATGTGACGGGTCCGGAGACGGTTTCCGTTCGCACTGCGGCGGAACGTTTTGGAGAATTTTTTGGCATAACCCCCATTTTTTGCGACGAGCCGGGGGAAACGGCTCTGTTAAATAACGCCGGGCAGGCCATGAAATTGTTCGGGTATCCCCGTTTTTCCATTGACGAGCTAATCGAAATGCAGGCAGCGTGGATTTTAAACGGGGGGAAGGGGCTTGGCAAGCCCACCCACTTTGAAGTGCGAGATGGGGTGTATTAAATGACAAGCCGAAAGGCAAAAGTCTTAAAAAAGTTGGCTAAGGGCGCTTTTCTCCCTGCTATGCCGCTGGCCCTTTACGAAGATGGGAGCTTTGACGAAGCTTCCCAGCGGCGGCTGATCCGGTATTATATGGCGGCAGAAGCGGACGGGCTTGCCGTTGCCGTACATACGACGCAGTTTGAAATCCGGAGGCCGGAACATAACTTGCTAGAGCGGGTGCTGGCCGTGGCGGCTGATGAGCTGACCCGGTTTGAGGAAAAAACGGGGCAGACGGTTGTCAAAATCGCCGGTGCCTGCGGCCCTGCGGAACAGGCCGTTTCGGAGGCGAAACCGGCTAAATCTTTGGGGTATGACGCCGTTTTGCTTAGCCCCGGCGGGCTTTCCCACCGATCGGAGGAATATTTGCTTGCCCGCACAAAAGAGGTGGCAAGTGTTTTGCCCGTGGTGGGATTCTACTTGCAAACGGCCGTAGGCGGGCGGCGGTTTTCTTATGACTACTGGCAAAAGCTCTGCGATATAGACAATGTTTTCGCTATTAAGTGCGCGTCCTTTGATCGGTATTCGACGACGGAAGTTGTGCGCGCGGCGGCTTTTTCCCCAAGGGCGGATAAAATTGCCCTTTATACAGGCAACGATGACCATATTCTGCTGGATCTTTTGACCACTTACCACTTCGGAGACCGCACAAAAGGCTTTGTAGGCGGTCTGCTGGGGCACTGGGCTGTTTGGGTCAAGCCGGCGGTAGAGCTGTTCCGGAAGGCAAAACAAGGCTTGCCCACGGCGGAGCTTTTGACCCTTGCGGCGCAGGTGACAGATATGAACGCCGCGCTGTTTGATGTGGCCAACGATTTTGTCGGGTGTATCGCAGGCGTCAACGAGGTTTTATATCGGCAGGGGCTGCTTTCCTCGCCTCGGTGTTTAAATCCGGCGGAGGTTTTGTCAAAAGGGCAGGCAGAGGAAATTGACCGTGTTTGCGCGTTGTATCCCCATTTGACCGACGATGGATTTGTAGCGCAGTTTCTACAGGAGGGGTTAAATTGAGCCGCTTTTTAGAAAAAGCAAAGAGTTTGCAGCCGGAACTTACGACCCTTCGCCGTGCCTTGCACGCCATACCCGAGGTTGGAAAACACCTTCCCAACACAGCGGCGTTTCTCATGGAGAAGCTAAAGGAAATGGGCTATGCGCCTAAGGAAATCTCCCCCTTCGGCATTGTAGCCGAGGCCGGAAAGGGAACGCCGGTGTTTTTGCTACGTGCGGATATGGACGCGCTGCCCGTTAGGGAAGAAAGCGGACTTTGCTTTTCCTCCCAAAACGGATGCGCCCATGTATGCGGCCACGATTTGCATATGGCCATGCTACTAGGTGCGGCAAAGCTTTTAAAGGAAAACGAGAAAAATTTAAAAGGCACGGTTCGCTTTATGTTCCAGCCCGACGAGGAAGGCATGTCCGGCGCGGCGGATATGATTGCCGCCGGGGTGTTAGAGCAGGTGGAAGCGGCTTTGGCATTGCATGTGATGCCGGGGCTTCCGACCGGGGTCATTGCCGCAGCATTGGGGCCGGTGATGGCTTCCCAGGACCGGTTTCGCTTGGAAGTGACCGGAAAGGGCGGCCACGGCGCAAAACCCGAGCAGACTATTGACCCTATCAATGCCGCAGCCCATGTGTATCTTGCTTGGCAGGAGATTTTGGCACGGGAAGTAAAAAGCGCGGAACCGGTGGTTGTCACCGTCGGAAGCTTTCACGCGGGCCATGCGGCCAATGTCATACCGGAAACGGCCGTTTTGGAGGGAACCATCCGCACTTTTGACAAGGAAACTAAGCATTTTGTAAAACAACGCTTAGAGGAAATTGCGCATGCAACGGCAAGGGCCTTCCGCGCCAAAAGTAAGCTGGATTTTTATGGAGAAATTCCTGCCGTGGTCAATGAAGAAGGCCTGACAAGGGAGCTGATATCCCATATCCAAGAAGCAGGGCTGCACGTTGTGCCTTGGGAGAAGGACACCGTTTCCGAGGACTTTTCGTTTATTTCCCAGCGTGTGCCGGCGGCGTTGTTCTTTTTAG
>DUUG01000005.1 GCA_012841675.1 Clostridiales bacterium | reverse complement strand
TAAAAGCACACCGCCCAAACGGTCTGACCCTGCGCATGACGATCTCCGCCCCGTCGTTTTTTCAGCTTCCCGGTTTGGTGCGGGGGCTGGGGCTTTCTGTAAAAATCGTTAAAAAACAAGGGCCCCTTCGGCCCTTTCTTCCCATTGTCAAGCGCCCGGGGCTTTGGGCCGGCGGCCTTTGTTTTTGGATTGCTTTATATATCTTTTCAAGCTTTGTTTGGGCCATACGCATCTATCCAAACGGCGCGGACGACCGTCTGCTACTTTCCCATTTGAGCTCCTTTGGTTTAAATCCAGGCGCATCCATTCGATCGCTGGACGAGGGGCAAATCAAAGAGCAGGTTCTGCTTGCCATGAAAGATTTGGCGTGGGTCGGCATCTATGTCAAAGGCAGCACGGTGGAGATTAAGTATGAGTTGCTGGAAAAAGCGCCGGAAATTGTTCCCGTGGATGAGCCTGCCTCTATCTATGCCGATAAAACAGGAATTTTAACCCGCATTGATGCGTTTAAGGGAACCGCCATGGCTAAGGTAGGAGATACGGTGGAGCCGGGCGACTTATTGGTTTCTGCCAAAATGGAGGCAGGGGAAAAACACCTGCTGGCCCATTCGCTTGCCCGCATAGAAGCCCGCGTTTGGTATGATTTAGTCGGCGTTTCTGCGGCTTCCGGCATGGGCAAAGAATACACAGGGGCGAAAACAGAGTATTTTTACATATTAGCTGGAAGAAATAAGATAAAATTTATGCCTGCCCCTAGAATTTCCTATGCCAACTATGATAAACTAATACAGACAGTGGATTTCCCCTATGCCGGTCTGCCGCTTATCCTTGTCAGAGAAACGTATTTAGAATACGAGGCAAAGCCCGTTGTTTTTTCTGCCGAATCGGAGGAAGCTCGGATTGCCGCCGTCATTGAAAAAACACTTAAAGAATCTATGAAAAACGGCACCATTTCCGCCTCCGCTTGGACGGGGGATTCAGGGCCCGACGGTGTGCGCGTTCTCTATCAGGCGGAAACAAAGGAGGAAATCGGCGAAACCCGCCCCTATGCCGGGGAGGAATAACGAAGAAATTGAGGTTCTGTCCACTATGCACGAAAGAATTATCCCCGTTGAACGGTTGGAACATGTAATCGACGTATTCGGAAGTCTTGACGAAAACATTCGTTTGATTGAACAGGCTTATAATGCCCACATTGTCAACCGAGACACCGAAATTAAAATCACAGGCGAGGACGCGGAAGGCGTTTCTCTGGCCGCTAAGGTTTTAGAAGGACTTTTTTCCCTTGTGTCCCGCGGCGAGCCTATTACCACTCAAAACGTCCGCTACTGCATTTCTTTGGTCAATGAAGGCAACGAAAGCCGGATTTCCGAGCTTGCCTCCGATGTAATTTGCATCAATTCCAAAGGCCGCCCCGTTAAAGGCAAAACCATCGGGCAGAAGCGGTATATCGAAGCGATTAAAAATAACATCATCACCTTCGGCATTGGCCCTGCCGGCACGGGTAAAACATACCTTGCCGTGGCCTGCGCCGTGGCTGCCTTCCGCGAAAAGAAAATTAACCGCATTGTCCTGACTCGGCCGGCCGTGGAAGCGGGAGAAAAGCTTGGTTTCCTCCCCGGCGATGTGCAAAACAAGGTAGACCCGTATCTTCGCCCATTGTATGATTCGCTGTTTGATTTGCTTGGAACGGAAACCTTTCACAAGTATCTCGAACGGGGCAACATTGAAGTGGCCCCCTTGGCGTTCATGCGCGGCCGTACTTTAGACGATTCGTTTATCATTCTCGACGAGGCGCAAAATACCACGCCCGAGCAAATGAAGATGTTTTTAACCCGTATGGGCTTTAACTCGAAAATCGTTGTCAACGGGGACTTAACGCAAATTGACCTGCCCGAAGGCAAAAGAAGCGGCTTAAAAGCCGCCACATCCATTTTGAGAGATATAAACGATATTGCCATCATCAACCTTAGCCACAAAGACGTGGTTCGCCATGAGCTTGTGCAAAGGATTATTCAGGCCTATGACAAGCACGAAGCGCAAAAACAGGAAGGCTCTCCCCGGAAATTTACGCCGAAGGGGCGGTCGCTATGAAGGTAAATGTCCAACTGGCCCGCCCCCGCTGCCATATAGATTACCGGGAAAGCTGCCCAGTGGATCCAAAATATGCGCAGGCTGCCCGCCGGGGAATTTGCGCCGTTTTGTCGCTTCTTTCCGTTCCGGTAAACTGTGCCGTAGAGCTTTGGATGGCCGGGAAAAACGAAGTCCACGCTTTAAACCGCCATCACCGGCAGAAGGACAAGCCTACAGACGTGCTTTCCTTTCCCATGCATGAGCTTTCTCCCCATGCGCCGCTTCTTTCTCAGCTTGGTAAGGGAGATTTAGTGGGAAGCAGGCTATTTCTCGGTTCGATTGTCATTTCCGTGGAAACCGCTTTGGCGCAAGCCCAAGCCTATGGCCACAGCCCCGAGAGGGAGTTTGCGTTTTTAGCGGCCCATTCCACTCTGCATCTATTGGGTTACGATCACGAAAACAACGAAGAGGGCGAGCGCTGCATGCTGGCACTGCAAAAAGCGGCTTTGCGTGCGCTTTCTCTGCCCCGCTAAGGAGATACTATGTTAGGCTTTAAGAAAAAGACTATTGTCGTTATCAGTGCTTTATTGCTTCTGTTTTTCCTAGCCGGTACCCTTGCCGTGCTGTATCCCATTTATCAAAAAAGCAAATCCGCCTTCGCATCCTTCGACGCGCTGTTGGAAAGCGACCCGGAAACGGCGTTCACTTACATGGACGATATTAAATTTATCACCATCCGAACCAAACTGTCCAAGCGCTTGCACGCCTACCGGTACAAGGTCGCCAAAGAATACTGGGCTGCGGGCAGGTATACAGAGGCTTTTGAAAGCGCCTCTTTCATCGGAAATGTGGATTTGCTGCGGGATTTTCAGAACGAGGTTATCCAAATGTACCTTGCCGAGCAAGACGCAATGACAAAAACGTTTCTGCGCCGCTATTTGATTCATTCGGAATACCAAAAGACAGCCAACGAGACCGACCCCTATATCCCCTACCGCCCGTTAGGAGCTGTGGGCCAAGGGTTTGCCCTCTCCGTCCAGCCGGACGGAACCCTTGCCGTTTACGGAGAACCTCCCGAAGGGTTGCTGGATGTAATTCCCCACTGGGGTACGGTTGCGGCGGTTTCCGCGTTTGAACACTCTGTGGTCGCTACTACTATCAGTGAAAAGGAAGCCCGTGCCGTGGCCTTTGGCCAAAACGACCGGCTTCAGCTTGCCGTGGGAAGTGTCAACAGGGCCGTTTCCCCTTCCCTGTCGGAAACCCACAGTGCGGTTACCATAGCAAGCGGCGGTTGTTTTGTTACAAACCAGCAAAGTACGGCCCGATGGGCGGTTTCTCTTGCGGTGGCGGGAAATAACTATACGGCGGGCGTGAACTGGTATGGCAGACCGTTGGTAACCGGAAACGAAACGCTGGCCGAGCTGGTACAAGATTGGACCGAAATTGTACTGCTTGCGGCAGGCGGCGATGCCCTGTATGGCTTGACCGTAAACGGCGTTCTGCATGCGGCGCAAAGCCTCTTTGATGTGGACGGAATGGCTGGCATCGTGGATGTTTCCGCCGCCCCGGGGAAGCTGATGGTTTTAGACCAAAACGGGAAAGCCATCCCCTTTGGCTATGCCCCTTCGGTATCGGAAGCGCTTGAAAAGCTTTCCGATCTTGCTGCCGTTTATGCCGGCGTAGACGGCGTTCTGGTTCGCAG
>DUUG01000038.1 GCA_012841675.1 Clostridiales bacterium | reverse complement strand
TTTTCCCGCCGTATGCGCTTTGGAATTGGACGAGCGGCTGTTTCCGCTTCTGCATGAGGCTTTGGCGGAATTTTCCAACGTCAAAATCGTGCAGGGTGACGTTTTGGAAACGGATTTATCTGCCCTGGTGAAACGCTGTCTGCCGGAAGGCCCTGTGGTTGCTGCGGCAAACCTTCCTTATTATATAACAACCCCTGCCATCAAGGCGCTTTTGGCGCCGCGCATTTTCGCAAAAGTCACCGTCATGGTGCAAAAGGAAGTGGCGGCGAAGCTGATGGCTAGGCCCGGCGAAAGCGGATGGTGCCTGTTTTCTTTAGTTGTTTCCTATTTTGCCCATGTTATCCGTCTTTTTCCCGTGCCGGCCGGCGCTTTTTTCCCTCGGCCTAAGGTGGATTCCGCCGTGGTGACCTTTGAACCAAAGCCCCCGCTTCTTCCCCCTTTCGAGGAGGAGGTATTTTTCCGGCTTACAAGTGCTGCTTTTGCCCAGCGGAGGAAAACGCTTTCTAACGCCCTTGCAGCGGCATTTGGCAGGGAATTTGCAGCCGATCTTTTTTCCTCCTGCAAAATAAGCCCAAATATACGGGGAGAGGCCCTTTTTTTGGAGGATTATTTGCAACTTTCCTTCATAAGTGCCGAAATCTTGTCAAAGAGCCAGTCCGGGTCGGACGGAAACTACTAAAATAGTTCTAAAATTCTACAATTTTGTCTAATCCCGTCGTTGAAACTTTTTAAATGAAGTTGTATAATGCAAGTATTGTTAATAATGGCGGCGTTTGCCCCTTACTATAATGCGGACGCTGGCAATCTGAAAGGAGTCTACTATGGTTCTGACCAACAACAAGAACGTTCTCTCCTGGGTTGACGAGATGGTTTCTCTGGTGACCCCCGATCGTGTCGTATGGATTGACGGCAGCGAAGAGCAACTGGATGCTCTGCGTGCCGAGGCGGTTGCCAACGGCGAGATCATCAAGCTGAACCAGGAAAAGCTTCCCGGCTGTTACTACCATCGCACGGCTTTAAATGACGTAGCCCGCGTGGAAAACCGCACCTTTATCTGCACTCCCACCAAGGAAGAAGCCGGCCCCACCAATAACTGGATGGCGCCTTCCGAGGCCTACGCCATGGCTTCCGACATTTTCCGCGGTTCTATGAAGGGACGCACCATGTACGTCATCCCCTTCTCCATGGGTGCTATCGGCTCTCCCTTTGCCAAAGTCGGTATCGAATTGACTGACTCTATTTACGTCGTTCTGAACATGAACATTATGACTCGCATCGGCAAAGCCGTTCTGGATATGCTGGGCGATTCCAATGACTTTGTCCGTGGCCTGCACTCTAAGTGCGAAATGGACGAAGAAAAGCGCTACATTCTCCAGTTCCCCCAGGACAACACCATTTGGTCCTGCAACTCGGGCTACGGCGGCAACGTGCTGCTGGGCAAAAAGTGCTTTGCTCTGCGTATTGCTTCCTACCAGGGCTGGAAACAGGGCTGGATGGCCGAGCATATGCTGATTCTGGGCATCGAGAAGCCCGATGGCGACATTACATACATTGCCGGCGCGTTCCCCTCTGCCTGCGGCAAAACCAACCTGGCCATGCTCATTCCGCCCCAGCATTATCTGGACAAAGGCTACAAGGTCTGGTGTGTTGGTGACGATATTGCCTGGCTGCGCATTAACGAGGACGGCGGCCTGAGTGCCGTTAACCCCGAAGCCGGCTTCTTCGGCGTTGCCCCCGGCACCAACGACAACTCCAACCCCAACGCCCTGGCCAGCACTCGGAAGGACACCATCTTCACCAACGTGGTTTACAACCCCGAAGACGGCACCGTTTGGTGGGAAGGCCTCGACAAGAACCCGCCGAAGAACGCTTTCGACTGGAAGGGCAATCCTTGGAATCCCGCTTCCGGCGAAAAGGGCGCACATCCCAACTCCCGCTTCACTTCTCCGGCTATCAACTGCCCCTGCATCTCCGAAAAATGGGAAGATCCTGCTGGCGTACCTCTGTCTGCCATCGTATTCGGCGGCCGCCGCGCCAAGACGGCTCCGCTGGTTTACCAGTCCCGCGATTGGCAGCACGGCGTGTTTGTCGGCTCTATCATGGCTTCCGAAACCACGGCAGCCGCGGCCGGCGCTGTCGGTGTTGTTCGCCGCGACCCCATGGCCATGCTGCCCTTCTGCGGCTACAACATGGGCGACTACTGGGCACACTGGCTTGACATGGGCAAGAAGCTTACGAACCCGCCGCTTATTTTCAACGTCAACTGGTTCCGTCTCAACGAAAACGGCAAGTTTATCTGGCCTGGATTTGGCGACAACTTCCGTGTTCTCGAGTGGATCCTGAAGCGCTGCGAAGGCAAGGTGGACGCTGTGGAAACGGCTATCGGCTACCTGCCCAAGGCGGAGGACATCGATCTGGAAGACCTCGACTACACCATCGAAGGCGACCAGAAGTTCAATCTGGAAACCCTCAAGGAAATCCTCACCGTCGAACGCGACTACTGGCTCGAGGATGCCAAGGGCATTAAAGAGCTGTATGCCAAGTTCGGCAATCACCTGCCCAAGGAGCTGGCTGACGAGTTGAATAAACTCGAGGAAAACCTGAATAACATGAACTAAATATTGGGAGGCGAACGGAAATCCGTTCGCCTCTTTTATATTTGCACAAGGGTGGTTTGGGTGGTTTTTTACTATACTCAGCTGTTTACTTGACTGCTTACAGATGCTACATCAGAGATGGTCTGATTGCAGATTTTTCCATCTTAGCATCCCGCAAACAAACTTACAAGCCGTAGCATTTCCCACATAAACCAAAAACTCCCGCCAAAGGCGGGAGTTTTCTTTTAGCAATAGGGGATCCCCAGATCTTTGAGAACCTTAAACAGGGATTCGGCGGCAATGCGGTAGGATTTGGGGCCGCCGGGGGGCAGGTCGTTGAGCGGATTGTCCGGCTCTAACTCCGCAAAGCCCTCAAACTTGGCCAGATGGGGCTCTAAGGAGAGGAATCCGTCAAACCCGTCGTCATACAACTCTTTAATGATGGCGGGCACGTCGGCATCGCCGTAGCCTGCCGGGACAACCTGGCCGTTTTCGAACTTTGCGTCTTTAATGTGCATGTATTTTACATGCTTTTTCAGCTTTGCAAGCCCATCGGGATACGTTTTTTCACCGCTCTGGATAAAGTTGGCCGGATCGAAGATCAGGGAAACGCCCAGGGTTTCGGCCAAATCTAAGCAGCGCTCCACCGTGTCGCCGTAGATGCCCTTTTCGTTTTCATGCAAAAGGGTAACGCCGGTGCCTTCCGCTTCTTTCAGGAAAACTTCCCACCGGCGCATGACTTCGTCCCGGTAGTCTTCGATTTTCCCGCCTTCGGGAGGATAGAAGCTGAACATACGGATATAAGGGGCGTTAAAGATCTTCGCCAGATCTAAACAGTGGCGGAACTGCTCCAGGGCCGGTGCAAAATCGTCAGTAATCACCGTTTTTCCCACAGGCGAGCCGATGGAGGAGATTTTATACCCTCTGGCGGCAAGGCGAGCGGCCATTTCCTTGCCCTCTTCCAAAGACACCTTGGAAATATTCTTTCCGTCGGCGCCGCGGATTTCAATATAGCGGATGCCAAGTGTGTCAAGCACATCCATTTGATTGTTCAGATACGGGTCAATTTCATCGGCAAAGCCGGAAATAATGACTTTCTGCATACTCAATCCTTCCTCTATTCATCTAAAAACCCTTCGATCAGGTGGGTTGGCAGGGGGGCAGGGCGTTCACAAGTTGTAACCGTCTTGTAGTGGGCGCCGGCGCGTGCGCTGTCGCCAAAGCCAAGCATAACATCCAAAGCATGGAAGGCAAGCTCGCCGGAAGCCCTGTGTTTCCGGCCGGACCGCAGCGCGCAGGCCATGTCGGCCACGGCAATGCCCCGGCTGTTTTCGGCATACGCATGGGTCAGCGGCACTTCACAGAACGGCCCCTTGCCTCTGGACAGGCGCACCGGACCGCCAAAGCCGTTGGGGTCAGGCACTTGGATGGTGCCCTCTGTGCCGTAAACTTCGATAAAGGGGTGCTCGGCCTGCCACATATCAAAGGACATGATAATGGTGCCGACGGCGCCGTTGGCAAATTCCATAATGCCCGTTACATGGGTATCCACTTCGACGGGGATGACTTTGCCGAACTTGCCGGGGCTGGTAATCGTTCGCGTATCGAACATGCGGCGGGACACGCCGGTCAGACGCTCCACAGGCCCCAATAGGTTCAAAAGCGCCGTAATGTAATAGGGGCCCATGTCGAGCATGGGGCCACCGCCCTCTTCGTAGTAGAATTCCGGGTCGGGATGCCAAGATTCATGGCCGTGGCCCGTCATATACGCCGCCGCGCCAATAGGCCGGCCGATGTAGCCGTCGTCAATTAATTTCCGGCAAGTTTGGATGCCGGCGCCCATAAACGTATCGGGTGCCACGCCGATTAACAAGTTTTTCTCGTTGGCAAGATCCAAAAGCTCTTTGGCATGGGCCCGCTCGACGGCCATAGGCTTTTCGCTGTGTGTATGTTTGCCGTGGCGCAGGGCCTCTATGGCAACGCCGTAATGCTGCTTAGGCGTGGTTAGGTTTAAAACGATCTCTATTTCAGGGTCTTGGAACATGTCGTACATGGTTTCATAAATAACCGGGACGTTCCAATCGGAGGCCGCCTTTTGGCTTCGCTCGGGGATCAGGTCGCACACGCCCTTGACATAAACCAACCGCGAAAAAACCGTCGTCAGATTTTTTAGATAGATAGGACTAATGTTGCCGTTGCCGACAATGCCCACGGTGACTCGCTGCATAAAAGCCCCTCCTTAATACATTTTCGCATCGTTGTGGAAAACAGCAGGATCCAGCTTGCGTTCAATGGCAATGTCGCGCCCCTCAATGGCCCAGAGGAAACCGCGGCGCATAAGCTCTAGCGCGGTGGGCGACTTGTCAAACACATCGTCCGTATGGCCCAGGGAGTTGTAGAACACGCGGCCGTGGCCCCATTTCTTCGTCCACACCACAGGCATGTCTATGGGACGGTTGGCGGAATGGAAATACAAGGCGTTGGGGAAACGCGTGGTGGCCAATATATCCACCGCCGGGTCATAGTGGAGATAATACTGCTCGCTGTGGACGGGAAAATCCTCTAACCCTTCGACAATGGGACTGGACGAGCTTTTGTTGATTTCCACCGTGTAATCAATCAGCCCGCCGGGGTGAGAAACCCAGTTTCCGCCGGTCATGAACTGCCATTCGGTGTTTTCCCGGAAGGCATCACACATGCCGCCGTGGTTTCCGGCCAGCCCGACACCGGCGGATACGGCCGCGCTTACATTTGAGCTCAAGGTGCCGGGCAGGTTGCCGCCTGTCCACACCGGCACAATCAAATGAAGCGTGCTCAAATACTCCAGATCGGCAAACGACTCTAGCGTATCAGAAATGCGAACGGAAATGCCCTCCCGTTCCAGAAGGCGGGCGAAACGGGCAGCCACTTTGTCCGGCTCGTGACCGTCCCAGCCGCCCCATACAATCAGGGCCTTTTTGTCTGCCATGGTAAAAACCTCCTCCTTACCTCATATGAATATAATACAGCATGTACGCCCGAAATGCAAGATACAATAAGGATTATAATGCAGAATCCCTGCCCTTGTAATGTTCCAGATATATAATAGCAGAAATATAAGCATTTTGCATGACAAAAAGGCCTTCCGTTTTAGAGGAGGGCCTTGCTATGTATGCCAAAACGGCTTATTTAAAATCCCGGTAAATAAGGCTTGGCTGTATGCCTGTGTTGTTTTGATATTTTCCGCTTTTATACAGGCTCCGCTCGCCAGCTAACGTGTGGTAGTAGATTTGGCAAATCTCCACATCGGGATAAATTTTCACAGGTTGGACGCAAAACATCTCCAGCGTCCAATATCCGGCAAACCCGATATCCCCAAAGCCGGCCGTTACATGGATAAAAAGCCCCAGCCGGCC
The DNA here is from genome assembly GCA_012841675.1 of Clostridiales bacterium. Classification (GTDB taxonomy): domain Bacteria; phylum Bacillota; class Clostridia; order Oscillospirales; family QAMX01; genus DUUG01. The sequence goes on along the minus strand of DUUG01000038.1, from coordinate 348 downwards.
AACGGAGGATCGCCCCTCCAGCATGGGCACATAGTGATCCGTTTTTGTATACTCCTTGGTTCTGCCCAGATAGAGCTTGTTAGGCTCCAGCCACAGCCCCTCAGACGGAATTTTTATGTGGCGCAGGGAATGGGGCGTTTTCATGTCGAGGGCTTCTTCCTCGTAAACGGCCAGCTCGTTGGCAAGGGAGAGATTGTAGCTGTTGGGGTTTAAACGGCTTTCGTCAAAGGGTTCTATAAAAATCGTTTTCCCCATTTGCTTTTTTATTTCCGGTCCGGACAGAATCATAAGTTGCGCCTCCTTGCTTTTGCATAAAAAACGGGAAGAAACGGAAGTCCGTTTCTTCCC
>DUUG01000037.1 GCA_012841675.1 Clostridiales bacterium | reverse complement strand
CACTTCTTCTCATGCCGGTTCTGGGGATTTTGCTGAGCGGACCGGTTCTGGCGGAGGAGGGTGCGGAACTGACCCTGCAGCTGGGAGGCAGCGATTTGCTCGAGATGCTTTTCATGCTGACGGTCATTGCCCTTATTCCGTCTATCTTAATTATGACCACAAGCTTTACCCGGATTGCCATTGTGCTTTCCTGTGTCCGGAATGCCATCGGTCTGCAACAGACGCCGCCGAACCAGGTGCTTGTAGGAATCGCGCTGTTTTTATCTCTGTTTATTATGTCGCCGGCTTTAGACCGCATTAACACAGAGGCGTATATTCCGTATAAAAACGGGGAAATCACGCAGGAGCAGGCCGTGGAAGCGGCAATGGTGCCACTTCGGGAGTTTATGCTTCGCAATACAGATGCCAAAGATTTAAATCTCTTTTTGGATCTGGGCGGGTTTGAAACGCCGGAAACTCTGGATGAAATTAAAACCACGGTGATTATCCCCGCATTTATTACAAGCGAATTAAAACGGGCGTTTACCATCGGTTTTCTGATTTTTCTCCCGTTTTTAATCATAGATCTGGTGGTATCCAGCACGCTTATGTCGCTGGGCATGATGATGCTTCCGCCGACCATGATCTCCCTTCCGTTTAAGCTGATGCTGTTTGTGCTGGTGGACGGATGGGGCTTGATTGTGAAAACTCTGGTCACGGGTTTTCATTAGCCTGGAAAGGAGGACACCATGTCACACGGCGAAGTAGCGGCCGTTTTTAAAGATGCAATTTTAACGGCTCTCTTGATGGCGGCCCCGTTTTTAATCGCCAGTGTTGTCATCGGCATTGTGATTGCCATTGTACAGGCCGCCACGCAAATCCACGAGCAGAATATCGGCTTTGTGTTTAAAATTGTGGCCATCGGCCTTCTGCTGGTGATCCTTTTCTCCTGGCTTATTACGGTGATCATAGATTTTACCAACCGAACGTTCCAAAACATCTCCAGTTTTTTATAGCCGCAGGTATTGCCGATGATTGAAATTACAATTTCCGAATATACGCTTTTTCTGCTGGTTTTCACGCGGATTACAGGCGCCATTCTGTTTAATCCTTTTCTGGGGCGCAAAAACATACCGTCTGCCGCGCAAATGGGCCTGTCGCTTGTGATAGCGCTTGTTATAACGCCTACTTTGCCTATAAGCGGTCCTGAAACGGGGTTAGGCATTGCCTTTATTCCCATCTTGCTAAAAGAGCTGTTTATTGGCTACATGATCGGGCTTACCGTTTCGTTTCTAACGACAATTGCCCTTACAGCAGGGGAAATTACCGATATGCAGATTGGTTTGGGCATGGCCAAAATCTTTGACCCGCAATCCAATGTTTCCATGTCTATGACCGGCTCGATTTACAACCTCATGGTAACCCTTGTATTTTTCGGCATGGACGGGCATTTGACCCTGCTTCGCTTAGTGGGACGGTCTTGCGAGGTTTTTCCGCCGGGACGCATTGCCATCAACCCGCAGATTGGGCTTCAAATGGGCCTGTTGATGGGCACTATTCTGCAGCTTACGATTAAGGTTGCCATGCCCATTATTGCCGTTGAGCTTCTTTTAGAGGCCGGCTTGGGCGTTTTAATGCGGTCTGTGCCGCAAATCAACGTATTTGTCGCAGGCATTCAAATAAGGCTTTTAGTGGGACTTATTATGCTGGTTATCATGCTTCCGCTCATATCGGGGATTTTCGGCAACGCCGTTGACGTGATTTTCGATCGACTGGAAGAAGGAATGATTTTAATGCTGGGTTCCTAAAAAGGGGAGAACGACTTGGCCGACCAAAGCGGAAAAACAGAAAAAGCCACAGAACAAAAACGGCGAGACGAGCGAAAAAAGGGTAATATTTTTCAAAGTAAGGATATCACCAGCTCCGTTGTGTTACTGGCTTCCATTTTTGTTCTTCGGGTAGCCGCGTCGTATTTGTATCATTCCCTTAGGGATATTGTGAGAGAGGGAAGCCT
>DUUG01000036.1 GCA_012841675.1 Clostridiales bacterium | reverse complement strand
TTACCCACCAAAACGGCTTCCTCTAAAACAGTGTGTTTCATCAACACCAAAATGAGCGCCCGCCTGCGGCTGTGTGGTCTTTGCGGTCGAGTCAACGGTCACAGTCGCCAGTTAAAACCTTGCCCGCCGGGCTAACGTTTTCCCAACCCGGCTAGCCATGCCTTGTCTTCCAGTGAAACTCGGCGGGAGTCGCGAATTTTCTGCAGTGCCTTGGCTAGTGTTTCAGCATCCAGCCGGCAGGTTTGTAAAAACGCCTTTGTTTCCTTTGGATGATGGGCAAACAAAACGGAAACCGCCCAGGCCACCGCCATTTTGGCGTAATACCCGGGGTGGGATACGGTTTGCAGGGCTTCCAAAGCCCGGGGAAGATCTGCCGCATCCGTATAATAGCAAAGAAGCATGACCACGGCAAAGCGGACGAAAAACTCCTCTTTACTTTCGAAATAGGGAAAAAGAAAGGCCCATGTTGTCTCTTTTTCCTCTGCCGTAATCTTCAAACTGGCACAAAAACTGTCGCATACGGCCCAGTTGGTAATCTTAGGCACAAACGCCGCCGTTTTTTCCAGCCGGTCGGTAAGGGGCAGCCGGGCGGCGCCAATGGCCAGCCCCTCCAGCAGAATTTCTTCATGGTAAGCCGCAAACGGCGCCTCATACCTGCCTTCGGTTTGCAGAAGCTTTCGGGCGAGTTTCTGCAAAATTGGTAGCCGCACGCCTAAAATGTCCGACACCCCCGGCAAAAGCCCCTCCATAAACTGGCGGTAGGAATCCTCCGCAAAGGAAATCAGCTGCGTTCTGACACTTTGCTGCGGCTTTGTCATGCAAATTTCCTTTCCAACGCCAGCAGGGCTTGTTTAACGGACAAGCCGCCGCCGTACCCGACCAAAGAACCGTCGGCGCCAATGACCCGGTGGCAGGGAATCAAAATGGGAATCGGGTTCCGGTTGTTGGCCATGCCCACGGCGCGGAAGGCTTTTGGCTTTTCAACGGCGCGGGCGATTTCGGCATAGCTTCGCGTTTCGCCGTACGGGATGGCAAGAAGCGCCTGCCAAACAGTCTGCTGAAACGGTGTGCCTTTCGGTGCAAGCGGAAGGGAAAAGGCTTTTCTTTCCCCGGCAAAATATCCGGAAAGTTGCTTCTGGGCTTCCTCCAAAAGGGGAGTGGGCGCTGTTTGCATAGACGGTTCGATTTCATTTTGGAACAAAAGACGTGTAATGGCGTTGTCTTTTTCTTCAATGCAAAGAGTGCCCAGAGGAGACGGCATAAGAATGTAAGGCATAAAGATTTCCTTTCTTAATCCCGAAGAAGCTTAATACGGGTGAGGATAGCTGCCATTTTCCTTCCGCCGGGGAAGAGCATCACATCTTCCCGGTGAAGTCCGCGGATTAGAAGCAGGAAAACTCCGTAAATAGCGGCCGAAAGAAAGAGGATAAGCACGGTGGCAAGCCGTTCCGGAAGCCAGGAAGAAAGCAGCCGGAATCCGAAAAACCCTGCCGCGCCCATAAAAATGCTTGCCAAGGCGGGCTTGGCCATAATGGAGAAGAAGTTGATGGAAAGTTGACTTCTTCTCTTAATAAAGTACATGTTCAGAGAAAACATGGTAATATAGCAGAGCAAGGTGCCGATGGGGGCTCCATAAATGCCAATGCCTTTGGTGCCGACTAAGATATAGTTTGCGGCTAGCTTTACAAAGCTGCCGACAGCCAGAGAAAATATAGGAAGCCGCATTTGTCCCAATGATTGAAGCATGGCCGTCGTCAGGGAAGCAAGGCAGACCCAGAAGGAGGCAATGCCGAGGATTTGTAAAAGCGGCGTCGTCACGGCGATTTCCGACAGACGCGCCGGGAATAAAAGTTTTTGGATAGGCTCTGCCAAAACCGTAAGCCCAATGGCACAGGGGGCTGCCAAAACGGCCACCAGCTTCACCGAACGGGAGGACAGATGCATCAGGCGCTTTATGTCCTGCTTGGCTCGGGCGGCAGAGAGGGCGGGGATAATGCTCATGTTCAGAGAAGCAATAATGGAGGGGGGCAGGTTAAACAGCGTCTGGGCATAGCCCTTATACCCGCCGTAAGCGGCGTTGACGGCACTTTGGTCAAGACCGAGGTAGGCCAAACGGTCGTAAATAAGAAATAGATCCAAAACACCCGTCAGATTCACCACCATGGCGCCGATGGCCAGAGGAATGGCAATTTTCCAGAAAGAAAAAAACAGCTCGCGGGAGGACCTCACCGGCCCGCCGCCGGCCGCAAGAGATTTTGTGGTTTTATAAAAGCGCGGCGTATAAAAAAGAGCAAGCATAACGAGAAATCCGGCCAATGTGCTTAACGTTGTGCCCAAAATGCCGGCGGCGGCAACAAACTCCTGCCCTTTTCCCAACGACCGAACCCAAAGGGCCAGGCCGATTCCGGCCCCAAGCTTTACAAGCGATTCCAAAACCTGTGAAACGGCGGTGGGAAGCATCTGCTGACGCCCTTGAAAATAGCCGCGGAAAACAGACATGGTGGAAAGGATGAGGACGGCAGGCGAAAGGGCCATAATCGAATACACCGCAGGCTCGTTGTCGATTTGGATGGCGAAAGCTCGTCCGCCGAAAAACATGACCAGAGTTCCGAGCAGTCCTACGACGAACATAGTAAGCAAAGTGAGGCGGAATAGCTTGCGAACCTCTGCAAAATGCCCTAAGGCATAACTTTCCGCCACCATCCTTGACATGGCCAAGGCACCGCCGGAGGCGCAGATGGCTAAAATCAACTGGTATATTTCATAGGCGGAGCTTAAATAGCCCATGCCCTCATCGCCTAAAATATTGGTTAAGGGGATTTTGTAGACAACCCCTACCAATTTGACAATGAAGTTGGCCAAAATTAAAATGATGGCGCCAGACGCCATCTTACTGGTTCGCGATTGAACCAAACCAAACACTTCCTTTAAGGTGGAATGCGAAATAGGATATAAAATCAAACGAAGTCGCAATCATTGTAGCATAGGATTTTCTAAATTGCAAATAAAACACATGTTTTTCGCAGATTTTACACCTGTGGAAAGAAATGCCTTTCGAAGAGAATGGGGTTTGGAAACACCTCGTTTTCCCGTTGAAGTGATAGAATAGTGCTTTTTTTATGTGCTACACTGAGCCAAAGTAACTAATGAAGAACCGGAAGAAGAAAAGCTTTTAGTTGGATCAGCACGTTGCCAAAGCATTATGCGAAGGGGTGGGGCTATGAGAAGAAATGGCCGAGAGTAAAACGCCGATGTGCTTATATGCTTGAAGGGGGAAGAATAAGGATGATCTCAAAACCGAAAATGGCGATTATTGCGTTGATAGCCGTTATACTGATTGCGGCCATTCTTGCCGGTTGTTCGCAGACGGGAGAGAACAGGGAGAATCTCTCGTCTGAGAATTCTGCGGCTTATATTGATATCAAACCGTTTGGCTGAACAGAAACCTCCCAACAAAACCGGGGCACCTTCCATGCGGAGGGTGCCCCGGCAAACTTTTATGCTCTAAGCTCTATTCGGCGGGAACGGGAACGACAGAACCCTTATATTTTTCTTCAATAAACTGGCGAACCTTTTCGCTTTTTAAAGCCTCCAAAAGAGCTTTCAGATCTTCCCGGTTTGCATCGTCTGCATGGACGGCCAAAACGTTAATAAACTTGCCGGCGGGAGAATCCAGACCTTCTTCACGAAGCAGCGAGTCTTCCACAACATTCAGGCCAATGCCCAGAGCATAGTTGCCGTTGAGAACGCCAAGATCCACGTCCTGCAGGGAAATGGCCACCTGCGCGGCTTCCACTTCTAAAATGTCCAGCTTCTTGGGGTTTTCAACAATATCCAGCACCGTTGCGTTCAGGTCGGCGCCGTCCTTCAGCTTAATCAGGCCGGCTTTTTCCAGAAGCAGCAGAGCGCGGGCTTCGTTGGTGCCGTCATTTGGGATGGCAATTTTGGCGCCTTCGGGCAGGTCTTCCAAAGTGGCCGTTTTGCCCGGGTAAATGCCCATGGGCTCATAGTGAATGCCGCCCAGAGCGATGATTCTGGTGTTGTGTTCCTGGTTAAATTTTTCAAGGTAAGGCTGGTGCTGGAAATAGTTTGCGTCTATATCCTTGGCGTTTAAGGTCGTGTTTGGCAGGACATAGTCCGTAAATTCACGGATTTCCAGTTCATAGCCCTTTTCTTTCAGAATTTC
>DUUG01000035.1 GCA_012841675.1 Clostridiales bacterium | reverse complement strand
TGAACCGCTGGATTTTGATGATGCCATCAATCTTATCAAGCGGAGCTTTCTTGTGCTGACCGACTCAGGCGGCATCCAGGAGGAAGCTCCCGCTTTGGGCAAGCCCGTTTTGGTTTTGCGCCACGAAACCGAGCGCCCGGAAGCCATTGCCGCCGGGACGGTCACCCTTGCCGGAACCGACCGTGAAAATATCGTCTCTTTGGCTTCCAAGCTGCTTGACCGGCCGGATTTGTACGAAAAAATGGCGCATGCGGTCAACCCCTACGGTGACGGCGGCGCCTCTGGGCGTATTGCCAAGGCAATTCTCCATTACTTTGGAAAAGGAGAAGCCCCGGCGCCTTTTACACCGGGGCAATAAAGGGGATTTGCCAGTTTTGCTTCTGAAGGGAGGGTTAGCATGGGGAAGACAAGCCGGAACTTTTGGCTTCTGTTGATAACGGCGTTGTTTGTCATGTTTTCGCTGGTGCTTGTGTTTATTCTTACCGGCGCGTTCCGGCGACCCGACTCTACCATTGTGCTGCCCGATCCAAACCAATCGGGTCCGGCGGGTTTAGACGGATTGGCGCCTGTGTATTTGAATGAACCGGCGGAGTTTCTTGCCATGGATTTGAACGAAGATAACATTGTTTCCGTTATCCAATCCCTTCAAAGACCGGAGCACTATGCCGCCATTTATAAAGAAGCCTTGTATGCCGCGGAAGCAAGACCCCCCGCTATAACGGAAACCTCCGTGGCCCGGAAAAATGGAATGACGCGTTTTGAGATCACGCCGGCCAAAGGCCGACCCTACATGCAATTGGTAACCGAGAAGTATTTGTACAGCTTCCAAAACGGAAGCGCGGGTGTGGTGAAAACCCACCGGGGCCCTTGGGAACATGACCGTTTGGGCAGCCTGCCCTCTTACATTATTTTAGCAAACCAAGCAAAGGCTCGAATTGTGCGCTGCGGAGTGGAGGAGAGGGACGGTATCTTCCTCATTGTGGTGGAAGCGCAAGTGGGCAACTATAGGGAAACCTATGCCATATCCCTAGTCCACGGACTTTTGGTATCTCTGGAATCCAAAGAAAACGGCACGACGGTCTACCAGCTTTCTCTTGAGAGGCTGGATCTAACCGAGCCGGCCGATGCGCTTTTCCTTCTTCCCAACGGGCAAATGCCCGAATAGCTTTGCAAACAGTTATTTGTGGAAGAATATTTTGGATATGTAGGGATAGAAAAGAATCAGTAGTGCGATTATAAGCTCCAGATCGTCGTCACAGTCTAAAATTAAAAATAAAATGATGATTAAAACAATCAGCTCTTCATTGTTGGAAATGAACTTGCGGATACTTTTTAGTATGCCTCCCGCTTCGCTTAAAAGCCCCTCTCCCAGCCGTTTTTTGGAAACTGGCACCGTGGAATGGTCTGTATGGGCAGGCGCAGGGGAAAACGCCGGTTCGGAAGGAGGCGGCGAAGGGGAAAGCCCATCGCTTCCCCTAGTGACGGCGCTCCAGCTTGTTGGCTTCAGATTCAATTCCCGCCTTTTTTCCTGTTCGTTGGCGCGGGCAAAT
>DUUG01000034.1 GCA_012841675.1 Clostridiales bacterium | reverse complement strand
TTCGCATTGCAAAAGAAAGTCTAAAGCGAATGAAGAATAAAGTACGTAAAATTACTTCACGTAAGATGCCATATCCGATAGAATACCGCATTCAGAGATTGAATCAATTTTTGATGGGATGGTGTGGATATTTTGCGTTAGCTGATACGAAAAGTATCTTCGAAAAACTCGACGGTTGGATTCGAAGAAGACTCCGTATGTGTTTGTGGAAAGAGTGGAAGAAACCAAGGACAAAGATACGTAACCTCATTAAATTAGGTGTTCCTAAATGGAAGGCTTATAAATGGGGGAATAGCAGGAAAGGTTATTGGCGAATTTCCAAAAGCCCGATATTAGATAGTACCCTTGGCAACTCCTACTGGAGAAACCAAGGGTTCAAAAGTCTACAAGAACGTTATGAATTCTTGCGTCATTTATCTTAATTGAACCGCCGTATACGGATCCGTACGTACGGTGGTGTGAGAGGACGGGAACTAATCGTTCCCTCCTACTCGATTCGGTTATTTTCCCGCAACAATGGCTTCAATATCCGCATCGGCCATTTTGGACGTTTGCCGCTGTGCCATAACCAGCCGGTAGTAAACGCCCTGTTTCTCCATGAGCTCGTCGTGGCTTCCCATTTCGGCAATCTTGCCCTTGTCAATGCAAATGAGCCGGTCGGCATGACGCAGGGTCGAGAGCCTATGGGCAATGGCAAAGGTCGTACGCCCTTTAATAAGGCGTTCCAAGGCTTCCTGAATCAGGTGCTCTGTTTCCGTATCCAGAGAAGCGGTAGCCTCGTCGAGAATCAAAATGGAAGGGTTGCGCAGAACGGCGCGGGCGATAGCCAGTCTCTGCCGTTCGCCGCCGGACATGGTAAAGCCGTTTTCGCCAATACGCGTATTATAGCCATCGGGCAGCTTGATAATAAACTCGTGGGCGTTGGCAATTTTCGTGGCGGCGAAGATCTCCTCCGGTTCGGCGCCGGGCTTGGCATAGGCGATGTTATCGTAAATCGTGCCGGCAAACAGGAAGGTTTCCTGGAACACAACGCCGATGTTTTCTCGAAGCGAACGCTGAGAGATATTGCGGATGTCATGCCCGTCAATAAGCAGCTGGCCGGAGGTTACATCGTAGAACCGCATTATCAGGTTGATAAGCGTGGATTTTCCCACACCCGATGGGCCGACAATGCCGACCATTTCGCCGGGTTGGATCTCAAAGCTGATGCCCTTGATGACAGGTTCATAGCTGTTATATCCAAAGTGTACATCCTCAAAGGTAATGCGGCCTTGGATCTCCACATCCTCCACCACGTCTTTGTCCGGTACATCCTGTTCTTCGTCCAAAATTTCGAAAAGCTTGGCGGAAGAAGTGAAAAAGTTTGCCAATTGCTGAGGAAACCGAGAAAGCGTGTGCAGAGGACCATAGATATAGCCCAAGAAGGACATAAATTGGATCAATTCACCAACGGTCATACCGCCTCTGCCCACATCGTACAGGTGCAGAACGTCCTGCCCGCCGAAATAGAGCACCAAAAACTCGCCACAGCCGATGACGAACGCCAGCAAGGGGCTTAAAGTCGCCCAAAGCTTTTCGTTTTCTTCGGATACGTCCGCAAGCTTCTTAGAAACGCCCTGAAACTTCTCAATCTCGATTTTCTCGTTGCCAAAGCTCTTAACAACGCGAATGCCGCGGATGATGTCATACAGGATAGAGTTGGCTCGTGAACCCCAGCGCCACTGGCGGCTGAATTTTAAGTGAATGGTGCGCCAGAACCAGCGGATAACAACCACGGTAAGGGGTACCGGCAGGTAGGCCCACAGAGTCAGCTTCCAGTTGGTAAACAACATGATGGTGGTAACGACAACGATGGAAACGATCTGCAGAAGCACAGTCTGTCCCACATGGCTGATAAAGCCCTGAATGACGCTTGTGTCGCTTGTAATACGGTTCATCAGGTCGCCGGGCGTTCTTTTAGACATGGAGTTGACGCTTAATGCCTGCACACGGGAGTAGGCAAGGGTGCGCAGGTCGTTGCTCAGCGCATTTCCCACCCAGACGCTTTTGCGGTTGGCATACATGCTAACGAAAGTGGCCACCAGATGGCAAAGAAGAATCAGAGCAACCCACATAAGTGCTGTGCCGACGGGGCCTTTCTGGGGCACCAAGTGGTTGTCGACCAATGACTTATTGAAAACAGGGATCAGAATGCCGGCCATAGACGCCAGAAGCAACAGGGATGTAACCAGAACAAAGCGGCCAATATAAGGCCTTGCAATCTGGGCAAACCGAGAAATGACAGAGGTTTTCTTGGTGCAATACGGGCAAATAGACGTGCCGCGTATGATGCGGTGGCCGCAGGTAAAGCAAATGCGCTCGTTCTGGTCATCGGATTCGATGTACACGCCGGTGTTGTTATAGATGCGAATGGCGCGGCCCAGCTCGGCCATACGTTCCGTATGGGTTTGCGTAAACCGGGCCAGCAGATACGGCTCTTTGTCGTCATCGCCTACGGAGGCCAGTTCAGCGCAGCCGATGCCAAGGTGAATTTTGACATCCGCCAACTTGTCAATCGGAACGGAATGGATCAATTTATGGTTTACATAGGTCTTTACCGTGCCCTGCTGTACGGCAAGAATGCCTTCCGCCGGGTTACCATCCGGGTCAAGGTCGAAGGGCACGATGTATGTTGCATCCGCCAGCTCCTCTTTTAGCTGCGGCGGCGGATCAAATAACAGTCTCATCGGGCTTTCCCCCTTCTTTATTTACAGCAGATACGGTTCGATACGCCGGAAGTCTTTAGGCAGCATCCGGGCAACATCCTCAATGATATAACGGTTTCCGTCTACATCGATGATAACAATGCGCGCGCCATCGTCAATGCGGCGAAGGTTGCGCGTTACATCATTTAAAGCAAATACCTTGCGCCCCGCGGAGGTTTCCACTTCAAAATAGAGGTAACCCATCTTCTGCTTCACCGAGTAGATTCTCGAAATGGACGGAGAAAAATACCGCTTGTGAAGCTGCTGGCCGAGCAAATTTGCCTGCTCGGGGGTGAATTGGTATAGCGAGCGGATTAAGAATATTTCCTTGGAATCCATGTCCTGTACCGATATAAAATCATCGGGCAGCTTAAAGGGAATCGAACGGTGCAGCTTAATGTTCTCGTAGGTTTCCCCGTCGTAATCAAGGCATAAAAATTGGTCGTTTTTTAAATAAAAGTGTGCTTTTTCCGGATCTAAATACTTAATTCCGGACAGATTGATAAGTGAAATTTTCTGTTCCATTTCAAGCCTTCCTCTCCGCTATTGGCCAATGCCGATGAATTTCAGCGCTTCCATCTGCAAGGTGTAAAGCCGGCGATAGGTGCCGTCTTCCTTCTGGATCAGCTCTGCGTGCGTGCCGTATTCCACGACGCGGCCTTTGTCAATGACAGCCAAGACGTCGGCGTCGCGCAGTGTGGAAAGGCGATGAGCAATGGCAATAGTTGTACGTCCCTTTTGCAGCTCGGCCAGCGAATTCTGGATATTCCGTTCCGTTTCCGTATCCATGGCCGCCGTTGCCTCGTCCAGAATCAGAATGCTCGGGTTCTGGATAACGGCACGGGCGATGGAAATTCGCTGTCTTTCACCGCCGGAAAGCCCTTGTCCGCCGGCACCGACCCGTGTTTCATAGCCATCGGGGAACTTCACGATAAAATCGTGGGCGCAGGCAGTCTTTGCCGCCGCGATAACCTCGTCCATGGTGGCGTCGGGCCGGGCGTAACGGATATTGTCAGCTATGCTTCCGATAAACAAGTAAATATCCTGAGAAACAATACCGATATTCTTGCGCAGATCCTCGGTGGCAATGTCTTTCAGGTTATGTCCGTCTAAATAGATGCTTCCTTCGTTGGGGTCATACAGACGGGCCAGCAGGTTCACAAGCGTTGACTTGCCGGCGCCCGTTTTGCCCACAATGCCGAGCATTTGTCCGGCTTTCACCTGCAGTGACATGTTTCTTACAACGGGCCGGCCGGGCTCATACTCAAACATAACCTCGCGCACTTCGAAATCACCGCGGATTTTATCTAAACGAACGGGATTATCCGCCTCGGGCAGGTCGGTTTCCGCGTCAATAATCTCGAAAATACGCTGCGCCGAGTCTACACAAACGGCCCACCAGTTGGCCACGTTGGAGAAAAAGCCGAGGGGCTCAAACAGCATGTTCATGTAAACGGAGAAGGTCATCAAAATACCTAACGAAAGCTCGCCTTGGATGACCATGATAGAGCCGGCGCCCAGCAGCACAACGCTGGTAAGACGCATAATCAGACCGATCAGAGGGTAAACGGTGTTCTGCGCAACACCGATTTTGGTGCTGGAATTAAAAACACGAGTGCTGTATTCGGAAAAGCGTTCGGTTTCGGAATCTTCCTGGGTAAAGGCCTTAATGACCCGCTGGCCATACAGGGCATCCGACAAGAGGGAATGCATGCGGGAGGCATACACCCAGTTGGCATGGTACAGCCGGCGGAAGAACATCATCACAAGCCAGTAGCCAAGGACAATGATGGGAATGCTCACAAACACAAGCAGGGTCAGCTTCCAGCTAATGCTGAACATGATCACAAGAACGCCGATAAAAGTGAAAGAGCTCGTAAAGAGATAGGGAATACCGTCAAGAAAGAAATGGTAGACGTTGTTGGCATCGCCATTTACACGGGTCATCAATGAGCCGGTCTGCTTGCTTGTGTAAAAGCCGACGCCCAGTCTCTGCATAGAGCCAAAGATCAGCATTTTCATATCATACACAACGCGCGGCACAACGCCGGCTATGTACCGGGAGCGCAGGATCAGCAGCCCATGGCTGATGATTCGGACACAGAGCAAGCCGAGAATGACAAGAAGCACTTCACGATACAAATCAATGCCGAAATACAATGTATCTACTTCGCCTATTTGCACCCTTTCAGGGATGGCCAAGACCTTGTCGTAAATTAAGGCGGTGGATAGATACGGCGAAACAACGTTTAATAAAGTCGTAAGTCCTAGGAAGACGACAATCATCAGAAGCTGTGGCCAGTATTTAAAAAACAGCTTTACCAGGCGAACGGTAATGGACATGCGGCTAATACACTTGGGGCAGACCTTGCGGTTTGGATCAGGATAGCGCATGCCGCACTTGTCGCAGAAAAGATCGGGCTCTTCCGCTATGGGGCCTTCCTCTTTTTCTTCCACGTTGTCCGTAAAACGGTTAAAATGCTTTGCAAAAATTTCAAAGGCGTTTGTACGCCCGATGGAGGCCAGCGCCAGCTCTTCCAGCCGGCCCTCCTTTTCGGAATACAAGCGCACGGTGGCGACCATTTGGTCGGTGTCAAGATGACCAAGCTCCGTAATGGGTCGCTCGACAAAGTCGGATGCGTCGAAAAGAACATGCAGGCGGGCTTTGCTTCCTTTTACCTGTTCGACTCGTTCTGTGCCGGACAGGATATAGAAGTTTTTGTCGTCAAAAGCTAAAATCTGATCGACATAGCGCCCCTGTCTGTCCATGTCACCCTTGACATAGCGCACTATTTTCGATGTGTCGACGCCGCGTGCTCTAAAACACACGGCAATATGATCGGGCAGTTTTGTGTTTTTCAAACGGAAACACTCTCCTCTCAAGCCGGGAATTCCGGCAAAAGCAAAGGCCGCAGGCGATTTGCCTGCAGCCGCAAAAATCCCTTACATGACAAAAGTCAAGGGAATCTCAGCCGACGCAGGCATCCCACGTCACCGGACAAGCCGGCAGCCTATGCTTATTCACCATTGAATACGGGGGCACAGTGAATGGCTTCCTGTGCCGCTATAAGCAGCATTTGATCCTCCTAAGACAATCGCAAAGGGCTAGGGCGAAATGGCTTCGCCCGCATATGTGTGTTCGATCTGACAGCAGTTCCGCAAACCTATTGCGTTCACGCTTTATGCATTCTATCCGATACAATCTGCAAAGTCAAGGAAAAGCACACGGTAATAATCACAAAAACAATAGCATACTGCACAAATTCCATGGGTATTTTTACTACAATATGACTAAAAGCGAGAGAAAAAACAAGGCACCGGACAAACCCTTGTTCCGGTGCCAAAATCTTGAAGATATTCAATTTTTTCCAAGGAAAACAGGGGCTAAAGTTTCTTTTCGAACTCAAACCGATAGGGTAAAAAGCCGAGCTTTTCATGGAATAACCGGGAGATAATATTGTCCGCTCCTGTCCCGGCCCGCAAAGCGGCCGCACCCTGACTTTTTGCCTTTTTCTCTGCTTCTTCGTAGATGGCTCGGGCCAGACCCTGCCGCCGAAACGGTTCTTCGATATAAATATCTTGCACTTCCAAAAAGGCAAAGCCGCTTTCGTTGTCTTTATAAAACGGAGCCCAAACATAGCCGACATTGACCCCGTCCGGCGTTTCCCATATGTCAGTAATGGAGGCGGGATCCTTGACCGATTCTAAAAATGCACTCCAAAACCCCTCTGTTTGTCCGGTTAAAGAAAACCATTCGCTTCGGTATTGCTCGTAGGGCTTCTGCCGAGCCCATGCCGTATCGCATGCGTAGTTGACCCGGCAGTGACATTCTAAAATATACGCCCGATCTTTTTCTGCATCCGCGCGGCGAGAGGTGTAGCAAGGTGCGGATTGGACGGCCGGGGGGTGTCCTTCCGGCTGTCAAAATAATACACATGGGCCAAGGTTCCGTCGGGATACTCCGTTCCGGGGCAGAAGGAGATTTTTTCAAACTGTCCTCCGGTCAGCGTGCCGACCACGCAGTCCCAGAAATACACAGACGGCACATTCTTCGGATGGCAATGCAACTGCCATGTGCCTTGGTGCTTTTCCATGAGAAGGAGAAATGCCCTTTTCCCAACGCCCTGTCTTCGATATTTATATAGAACGAAAAACTCGGCAAGGGAAAAATCGGTTTTCCGCCCTTCCAAAACGGGGTGGTTGTTTACCATGACAAACCCGGCGAGCTTGCCGTCGGCTTCTATAAAGTAGGCGAAACGGGATGCTTCCGTCCAGTAATGGTCTAAATAACGGTAGCCATACAGCCCGAGAGGGTTCACGTCCCGGTCGTCATATTGGGAAAACTCATAGTTGTACTTTTCCAAAAGGTTGGCAAGTACCTCCCGTTCCTCCATGGGAACGGGGCGGAGGTTTATTTCCATCGTATTCTCCTTTGCCTATTCCACCGGCGGCAAATACGCTCCTTGTGCAATAAGGGCGCTGCGCAATGCGTTTACATCCACCCCACGCACGTCACCGCTTGCTTTGGCAAGGGCAGCGGCGGCACCGGCGGCCTGCCCCGTTATATAACAGCCGGGCATGACGCGGACAGAGCTTTGCATATACCGGTCGGTGCTGATGCTTCGGCCGGCG
>DUUG01000033.1 GCA_012841675.1 Clostridiales bacterium | reverse complement strand
CTTCCTCCGGCGTGCATTCCAACGGGTTTTCCCTTGTTCGGAAGATTTTCGGGAACGAAGGGCAGCGTTATCATACATATAGCGACGAACTGGGGACCACCTTGGGCGAAACTCTTTTAACGCCGACTAAAATTTATGTTCGGCCGGTGGCGGCTTTGGCGGAAACAATGCTTTTCAAGTCTGCTGCGCATATTACCGGGGGCGGTTTCTATGGAAACATTCCCCGGGCGTTGCCGGATGGGTTTTCCGCCCGCATAGACCGATCCGCTTGGGAAATCCCGCCCATTTTCCACCTGATTGCAAAGGAAGGGGCCGTTCCCGAGCACGATATGTTTAACACGTTTAACATGGGGATCGGAATGGTGCTTGTCTGCGCTAAGGAAAACACCGACAAAGCCCTTGCCCTTTTGAAAAAAGAGGGCGAACAGCCTGTGATTTTGGGCGAAGTCGTCAAGGGCCAGGGGGGTGTTCTCCTGTGAGAAAGGCTATAAAGGCCAGAATTGCCGTTTTTGTTTCCGGCGGCGGCTCTAATTTGCAGGCACTCATCGACCAATCGGGCAAAACATTAAAAAGCGGCGTAATTACTCTGGTGGTGGCCGATCGCCCTTGCAGCGCAAGAGAGCGGGCAAGGAACGCCGGTATTCCTTTTGCAGAAATCCAAAGAGGGCCGGACTTTGAGGAAAAAGCCCTTGCGATTTTGCAGGAAAGAAAGATTGACCTTGTTATTTTGGCAGGGTTTTTGTCTATTTTAAGTGCTGAGTTTGTTTCGGTTTATAAGGATCGGATTATAAATATCCACCCGTCGCTGATTCCGGCGTTTGCCGGACCGGGGTATTACGGACTGCGCGTCCACCGAGCCGCTTTGAAGCGAGGGGTGCAGATTACGGGTGCAACCGTACACATTGTGAACGAAATTCCTGACGGCGGGCCGATTATACTGCAAAAGGCCGTTGCCGTCCGCAAACATGATACGCCGGAAACCCTTCAGCTGCGTGTATTGAAAGAGGCAGAATGGGTCATTTTGCCCAAGGCGGCTGAAATGGTTTCCAAGGCAATTGTTAAGGGGGAGCCAACGTGGAAATAAAAGAGTATATTCGTCAAAACCCCTATCCCGGCCGCGGCATTTTTGTCGGCCTTTGTGAAGACGGATCCCAAGCCGTTCTCGCATATTTTATCACCGGACGCAGCGAAAACAGCAAAAACCGCGTTTTGGTGTCAGACGGAGATGGGGCCATTACCAAGGCTTTTGACGAATCGAAGGTGTCGGATCCGAGTCTTATTTTCTATTCGCCGGTGCGTGTTTTTAACGGGCGAACGGTTATTTCTAACGGCGATCAGACGGATACCATCGTTTCCTTCCTAGAGCAGGGGAAAACCTTCGACGAAGCTTTGCAAACTCGGGAGGAAGAGCCTGATGCCCCCCATTACACGCCGAGAATCAGCGCCATAGTGGATACGAAAGATAAACTTTCCTGCCGGTTTTCCATTCTTCGGCGGGAAGATGGTGAAACTGTGCGGGAGTTTACAGAATATAACGAGTTTGAGGAAGGCTTTGGCCGCCTGCTGCATACGTACGCCGGGGACGGCAGCCCCTTGCCTTCCTTTACGGGGGAGCCGAAGCTGCTTTGTTTTTCCGGAAAGAAAATCGTTTCCGACCTATGGGAAGAACTGGGAAAAGACAGGCGCGTCGCCCTTTGGGTGCGCACTGTGGATCTTGCCACCGGCGCGACGGAAACGACCATCCGCAACCGCTATGAGGAGGGGAACGCATGAAGGAGTATGTTTTAAAATACGGCTGCAACCCCAACCAGCAGCCGGCGAAAATCTATGTACAAGACGGGGAGCTGCCTATACAGGTGCTCAACGGCAGAGCTGGATATATTAACCTGCTGGATGCCTTAAACGGGTACCAGTTGGTTCGTGAGCTGAAAGAGGCTCTTGATCTTCCGGCCGCCGCGTCCTTTAAGCATGTAAGCCCGGCAGGGGCGGCTGTGGGTATTCCCTTAAATGACACGCTGCGCCAGATGTACTTTACCGGCGAGGGAGAGCTTTCTCCCCTGGCCTGCGCCTATGCCAGAGCAAGAGGAGCCGACCGCATGTGTTCTTTCGGGGATTTTATCGCCCTAAGCGACCAATGCGACGAGGACACGGCACGGCTTATCGCCATGGAAGTGTCTGACGGAGTGATTGCCCCGTCGTACAGCCAAAAGGCGCTGGAGATTTTGAAAACAAAGCGCAAGGGCGCTTATACGGTGATTCAGATTGACGAATCCTACCGGCCGCCGGCATTGGAGGAACGCACCGTTTACGGCATTACCTTTGCGCAGAGCCGGAACGACTGCGTGATTACGCCATCCTTGCTGGACAACGTGGTTACTAAGAACAAAGCTTTGCCCAAGG
>DUUG01000032.1 GCA_012841675.1 Clostridiales bacterium | reverse complement strand
TTCGTCTTTGGTTTCCTCGCCATCACCGCTGTGGAAGTTAAGCGGCTCTTTCAGGGCAGCCCGGTACTCGTTTTCGGTGATACTGCCCAGTTCGAGCATCTTAGCAAGGATAAGCTTCTGGCGCCGCTTGTTGTTTGTGCGGTTCTGGAAAGGATCGTAATACGTAGGGCTGTTGGTGATACCGGCCAGAGAGGCGCATTCTGCCAAGGTGAGCTCGGAAACCGGCTTGCCGAAATACACTTCCGCCGCCGCCCGGATTCCGTAGGCGTTTTGGCCTAGATACACCGTATTTAGATACATTTCCAGAATCTGCTCTTTCGATAAGCGCCGTTCCAGATTTAAGGCGCGGAGAATCTCAAGCGCCTTCCGCTGGATGGTAACGTCTTTCTCATCGGTCAGGTTTTTAATCAGCTGCTGGGTTAACGTCGACCCGCCAAAGTTGCCCGAAAAGGGCATGACAACGTTCATAACGGCGCCTAGCGTACGCCGCCAGTCCACACCCTTATGGCTGAGAAACCGTTCGTCTTCAATGGCAATAAAAGCATCAATCAGATCCTTTGGAATCTCATCGTAGTTGACCCAGACGCGGTTCTGCGAACCGTACAACTGGGTAAGCTCGACCCGTTCGCCGGTTTCGTTGTCGGTATAGTATATTTTGCTAGTCAGGTTCATGTCGATATTACCAACGTCAACCTCAGCCTTGGGCAACAGCTCAGAGCGTACATAAAGACCAAAAGCGCCCGCACAAATCACAAGCGCCAACATAACAACCAAAAATGCACCTAACAAAACCCGGCCGATTATCTGGACAACAAACCCGATCACGGCCAGCGTATGCCGTATTTGCTCATGTTTTGTCAAAACTCTCTCCCCTTTTTAGCGGTCGGTTTACGGCCGGAACTTTTTCTTCCTTCTTCCTGCATTTTTTCCAGGAGCGGGGTTACATCATCCGGTTGCACGGTCTGTTCCGCAACCTTGTTCCTCATTTCATGACCACAGACGCGGCATACATGTAAAATCTGCCATCCCTTTCCCGGCTTATAGGAAAGAGACACCGCATCCATAATACCGCCACAATCCGAAGCCCTATCGCCGGGCAAAATATCTACATGCAAAGAGCAGAGGCAAAACGGACAGTGATTTCGATAGCTACCGTTGGTAAGGGGCAGCACTTCTTTTCCGCAATTTTGGCATATAAACCCTGTATTTTCCGTTTTCCTGCTCAAAACTGTGCCTCCTTGGGTTTTGCCGCCGGGCGGTCACCAAACAGCGCCGTCCCGATACGGATCAGCGTGCTTCCCTCGGCAATGGCATCCGCAAAATCCCCTGACATGCCCATAGAGAGAACCGAAAACTGCGGCCCCTGCATTTGGGCCATTTTCTCAAACAATTTGCGCATCTCATAAAAGTAAGGTTTCGGGTCTTCCTCCGCCGGCGGAATGGCCATAAGGCCGCAAAGAAGAACCCCCGGCATCTGTCCAATACGTTCACAAAGGGAAAAAGCATCCTCCGGCAAAACGCCTGCCTTGCCCGGCTCATGGCCGATATTGACTTCCATAAGGATTTTTTGGGTAACACCCCTGTCAACGGCTAGGCGGCTGATGGTCTGACAAAGGCGCTCCGAATCCACCGACTGAATCATATCCACCCGGCCCACCAAGTATTTTGCTTTGTTTGACTGCAATTTTCCGATAAAATGCAATGCGGCACCGTCGTATGCGCCCTGGGTGTACTTTTCAACAAGCTCCTGCGCACGATTTTCTCCAACGGCTGTGATTCCCGCTGCAATAGCGGTCTGAATCTCCTCGGCACTTCTTGTTTTAGAAGCCGCCAAAAGCGTTATGTCTTCCGGCTTTCGCCCGGCATTCAACGCCGCATTGGCTATTTCCTCCCGGATTTTTGCAACAGACTGTGTTATATAAATCATTGCTCCATCCTTCTTATTTTACCACGGCAAGGCAATTTTTCCATCATTATTCCTGATTATTATACCAAATAATCATGTCATTATCAACGCTCATCTATATGCAGGTAGTACAAGCAAAAATACTGTCCTTTGCTATATGGATTCTGAACGAAACAGCATAAGCAATGGAAACCATATTTGCAACCCAAAACGGGCAAAACCAGTTGTGACATTCCATGTGACATTTCGATTTTCGGGTGGACAAGCAGCACAAAAAACGAAAAAAAGAAAACCGCCAAACCCATTGGCACTCAACGGATTCAGCGATTCTCTTCACTTGGCTGCGGAACTAGGATTTGAACCCAGACAAACAGAGTCAGAGTCTGTCGTGCTACCGTTACACAATTCCGCATCATATCAAGCAAAGAGTATTGTATCAGAATACCGCCGTCTTGTCAATGTTTAATTTTAAAAAAACTCTGTTTGCACGTGTTTCGGGTCGTGCATGACAGCTTCATGGCAGATGCATGGCGGCGTATGCCGGAAAAGT
>DUUG01000376.1 GCA_012841675.1 Clostridiales bacterium | reverse complement strand
GCCCCGTCGGGTTTACGTCTGCACCAGATGCCTCCGATCCAATAAAGTTACCCGCGCTGTGTAATCGCGTGGTTAGTGCTTAAGCTTTTTGCAATTCTTGCAAATGTAATCAGAAATAAGCCGCAATCAAAAACGCATGGCTATGGCCATGCGTTTTTTGTTGGCCCTTCGAGAAGGGCCAGAGAAGGGGGAAGAGAAGAAGCAGGTAGGCTTACGCACAAGGGGCAAACAGGGGATTGCAAGAGTGGTTCCTTGCCTGTGTTAAAAAGGCTTGCGCATATCCCGGCCGACTTAGACTTCGGGCGGAAATTGGCCATGTCGACCTGGTTTATGCCATATGGTAGCCTTGCCTTACGCTAAACGGCGGGGAAAGTCAATGATTTCGCCGCCGGCTGGCCGCGTTTGCTTCGGAAAAGGCAAAGAAATATCAAAGGCAGGTGTCGCCGTTATATGGGCAAGCCTTGCTTCTAACCGTTTTCGGCGGGCCAGATAGCGCTTTCGATGCACTTCTTTTCGATAGTGCTTTCCCAAATACCAAAGAAGCACGAAGGCTGTAATTGTTACTTCCACAAGACTCACTTCCTTATCGATACACAAAAGCGCAAGGTGCTTTTGTTCCTGTCTCCATTATATCAGATAAGGTGTCCCATAATACGGACTTTGCTTTGCGGGGCCGAAAATTTGTTCGTTTGATAAAATCGGCAAGCCCGTTGCTGTTTCTCTTTGCAAAGTGGACAATATCTATTTGGCATATAAATTTTCTTTATTGCAGTAAAAGATTCTGTTTGCTTCTATTCGCTTTTGTGTTATAATCAACGCATAGGGGAGAGGTTTCCATGAAAAAACAACTAAAATGGCTGATTTCTGGAATCGTTCTTGTTGCGGCAATAGCTGCTTTTTATATGCACAATTTGGACTCAAAGGGCATAGATCAGCGCAAAAGTGTTGCGAATTTTTCGGCAGCGAGTTTCGAGTATGTGAATGATACAGGTTGCAAACTGATCACCAGCGAGATCGGTGCCCTTGCAACATTTGATAGCCTATTACTGAAACCATCAGAGGAAGAATTTACGGAAGATTGGATTTATCGTATTACATTTCATCCAAAATCCATTATGCCAAATGACACGGAGTTTGCTATTCTATTTGGGGAACACAGTTTGTCTATGAACGGAAAGACTTATGTAGCCGAAAACGGGAACTATGCAGATATATTACATTGGGTTTCTGGAAAATACGAATATTTTGATTATGCACTGCAGGAGTGGAATTAATCTGACTTGCCTGCTCTTTATACTTTTTCCTTTGCATAGCAATGGGGCACCTTCCAAAAGGAAGGCGCCCCATGTTGTTTTTAGCATAAACAGGAACAGCCTAAGGAATCCACCGCCGTACCGTAGCCGAAGCCTTGGTATTGCTGGAGGAAGTTTTCGGCTGCCTTGCGCATATACACTGAAACGCCGTTGTTGCGGAACGTAAACTGGGCTCGGAGTGCGCCTAAATAATCGTCGGTAATATAAACGGTCAGATGCAATGTGTCGTCGTTGAACCAAGCGCCGGCAGCGTCGCAGGCGTACAAATCGCCGGGAACGTTAATTTTCCGGCCGGCATAGCCCGGTTCGGGAAATTTGCCGGAAACATAGTGTCCTAAGCCGAAAGTTAAAACGTGGTCGCCGCTCTTGTTGGTATAGTGGAAACGACCCGTGTCGCCTGCAAAGTCAAAGCACATCTGGGTGATGCCCATGGGGTTGTTTTCCATAATGTATTTCCGGCCTTGGATGGAGGGCAGAAGCGGCGTTGTGGTCTTGCCGGCGCTTCCTAAAGGAAGGGGCAGGGACATGGCAGATATGGTGTCCGCCAGCTTACGAGCGCCTTCCTTATTTTCTGGGAGAGCTTCGTCGGAAAGTGACTTATACACCGTGTCCCAGAAGGCGGTGATGACGTCATGGCTGTGGCCGTAGGACTGTAAATCCCCAATGGTGGTCAAGAGAAGCTCCTGATCCGGCAGGCAGAGGGCAATTTGTCCGCCCATGCCGTGCATGGCAAAGCCGTTGTTGGCCGTGCGCCAGATTTGGTAGCCATAGCCGTAGCTTTCTGTTTCGTTGGCAACGGCGTGTTCTGTGGCGACCTGGCAGGAAGTGGCTTTTTTCACATAGTCTTCGGAAAGAAGCTGTCTTCCTTCCCATTTTCCGCCGTTTAGGAACACAAGGGCAAACTTAGTTAAGTCTCTCAAAGTACAGAGAACGCCCGAGCCGCCCCAGGAGCCGCCTTCCGGGCGCTGGATACACCAAGCGTCTTTGGAAAAGCCGATGGGATCTAACAGTCGCGGGCGCATATAGTCTAAAAACAGCTCGCCGGCCAGTTTTTCCACCAGCGCATTTAAGACCACCGTGGCCGCCGTATTGTAGGAGAAAACGGTGCCCGGTGCGTGGGTCGGTTTGGCGTAGAAGAAGGTTTTGACCCAGTCTGTGTCGGCGAAGGAATAGGTATTGTGGTCAAAGGGGGTAGCCAT
>DUUG01000375.1 GCA_012841675.1 Clostridiales bacterium | reverse complement strand
GCCGATTTTGGCGGGGAAACGGTTTGCTTCCATTATAAGCAAATGAAATGTTCTTCTCAAGCCGATTCATTAAAAAACCTAAAAAGTCTGCTTTTCCTGCTTGACCGTTCCATTTTCCAACGGTATACTGGCCATGGGCAGAAAGGAGGAACCGCCATGATTGCACATCGAGGCGCTTCTTTGCTTGCGAAAGAAAATTCCATGGAAGCCCTTATAAAAGCCGCCCAAATGGGCAGCGACGCGGTGGAATGTGATCTTCGCGTTACCAAGGACTTGCAATATATTTTGTTTCACGACGGGGATCTAAAAAGGCTTGCCGGGCTTGACCGGAAGGTGTCTGACCTGACGCTGGAGGAAATGCGGCATGTTTTAAGCATGGCAGGACATACGGTAGCAACCCTTGCAGACCTGCTTTCCACCTATGGCGAACGTGTGCCCATTCTCCTGCACAGTAAGCTGGAACGCCTGACGGACACTTTGTTGGAACTGCTTTTATCTTCGCCGGTGAAGTTTATTCTGGGGGTAACAAATGTTCGGGACGTGGCTCTTTGCCGCCGGTATCTTCCCAAAGAGCAGATTCTTGCGTTTATGCCGAAAAAGGAGGATGCCGCTTCTTTTGTGGAAGCGGGGGCGGGAATTCTGCGCCTTTGGGAGAACTGGCTTTCGGAAATAGGCATGCAAGACGTAAAAAAAGCCTTTGATGCGGAGGTTTGGATTATGTCCAACCACCCGGTACACGGAATGAACGGAAGCCGAGCTTCTTTGGATTTCCTGGCGGCGCAAGGGGCAGATGGGGTGCTGTTAAATGACATTGCCCTTGGCCTTGCGTGGCGCAAGGAACGAACCACTTGCAGCCGGAACGACTAACGGAAACTGCTGACAGACCCGTAAAGAGTACTACTTGACCATAGCTACGCCTGACAGGCGTAGCTATGGCAGAAAGGACTGATATGATGAGAAAAGTTTGGCTTCTTTGCGCCCTTGTACTTATCTTGCTTTCGGCCTGCACGACAGATAAACCGGAACCACAGACTACCATTCAAGCATCGGAAACTCAAACTACGCCTTACGAGGCGACAATGACGGAGCCGACTATGGGAACACCCCTATATCCGACGCCCAGAAGCTATGCATTCTATTTACAGGAATCCCGCAAACTGATTGACGACGCAGACCCGGACAATCCCCATTACTCCCTTTCCGGCGACTCCAGCGATTACGCGTGGGGCACTTCCTACGTGATGACGGCGCTGTACACGGCGTACCGCGTGACAAAGGATGCGGACTATTTGGACATGTATGCCACAGTGTGCCACAATCTGCTGTCCACCCTTGCCGACAACGACGGAGACGGGTATTTGGGGTGGGGAACTGGTGAATACTCGGGCGGGTCTTACGACGAGTTTGCCGTGCATACAGGGTTTGTGGCCAAGGGGCTGGCCGATTTTGTTTTGCTTGTGCAAAGCGATCCGGCGATTGCTAACCGTGCCGCGCCGGAAGGAACCCTGGGCGAGCTTGCCGGAAAAGTTCGCCATGCGGTGGATGCACATTTGATTCCCGCCTTTGAGCGTGACTTTTCCAAAGCCTTCGGCATCTACATGAACCGCCCCGGCAGCGGTAACTACAGCGGCGCCACCGGGGAATACAGCTTGCCCCACAACCAGTACCTTGCCATGAGCACGGCTTTGTATACCATGGCCCTTGTGTCGCCGGAGAAGGCAAACTTTTATACCGCCAGAGCAGACACGCAAACCTCTGTTTTCAAAGGGTGGATTCGCCACAAAGATGACGGTTTTATCAACTGGAACTATGATAACTCGTTCCATAAAGGGGACCATGACCATGTGATAGCGGAAGACTTCTCTCACGCTATGATGGATTATCAAGCTGCCATCGAGGCATATCACCGTGGCAACGTGTTTTCCTGGGAGGAAATTTCTTTGTTTGCCGACAATCTGACCAACAACATGTTCAACGGCGACTATGACAACGTGAAGATTTCCTATGCCGTAAGCGGCGGGCGCTATGCCGACTATTCGGGGGAACCGTATCTTTACAACATCCTGCTTTCGCCCTTTGGCGAGGCTGTTTGGCCCGTTTGCGAAGCGGGATGGGGCGGTCGAACCACCGATGCGGCGTATCTGCTTGCATGGCACCCGGATGCTCCCGCGCCGGAAAGCTTTTCCCTGACGGCGCCGGCAAACGGGGCGGATACTGTCAACCCGCGGCAGGCCGTATTTATGTGGATGCCTTCCAAAAACGCCGCGGACTATACTCTTGAGATCTCCAAAACCGCTGATTTTGCCCAGTTGGTCGTAGAGCGGCCGTATATCGCCGCTGTGGGCGCGTTTGTAGATATTTTAGAGCCCCACACCAAATATTTCTGGCGGGTCCAGGCCCGAAATGCGGCGGGGGAGACGGTGACTTCCGATGTACTTTCCTTTACAACGGGGGAAAAAGATGCGTTCGAGCCGAAAATCCTCACGTTTTCCTACAAAGCAGGCGACCTTGCCCTGACGGAGGGGCAGACCATGCGTGTGTATTTACATAGAACCCTAATGGCCGAGGTGCCGCTTACAGCCGGGGAAGACTGGCAGGAATTTTCCCTGGATCTGACGGAAGCCATCGGGTATTCGAACACGGCAGGTATTAAAATTTCTTTGTATAAGCCGGGGGCGGATGCAGAAGAATCGGTTTTGTATATTGATGATGTGGCACTGTCCGGCAGTATTGAACCAGCGGTAGACTTTTCGGCGGAGGTGGGCTATATTTGGGGCGCGCCGATTTGGTATGCCCGGCGAAGCCAAAGCCGGATCGAAGACGGTGATCTTCTGCTGCGCACGCCCTCTCAAGACGAGGTTAAGATTTTCAAGCAATACATTTCCAGAGAAGTTAAGGCCAACGAATCATTTTTTGATATTGGTTTTTCTTTTTCCAAGTAACGGTATTTTAGACGTAAAGGCACCGGAAAGCAAATTGCCTTTCCGGTGCCTTTTTTCGCCACAAATCTTACGACAGAGCCGTTGACAGCGGATTTGGAACAGACCGCTTGCGAGCTGAACTTGATTGGATCTGCGGCCGTCTAGCTCCTTGATGCGTAGTATAAAGGACAAGCTAGGCTTCCTTGCTGACATCTATCCAATCTGGATACTCTGTAAGCATTTCCAGCTCGGCAATGGAAAGCCCAATGGCGCTGTTTCCGCTTCCGCAGGCAGGAAACACCTGCGCGTACCTTTTAAGGGAGTTGTCCAAATAAATCTTCACGCCCGACTTGACGGCAAAGGGGCAAACGCCGCCGACAGGGTGGCCGATGAGGGTCAGGGTTTCCTCCGGCGGAAGCATCTTCGCCTTTTCTCCAAACTGTGCCTTGAATTTCGGGTTGTCAATTTTAACGTAACCTGCGGCAACTATCATAATGGGGCCTTCTTTCGTCATAAACGTAAGACTTTTGGCAATTTTCCCCGGTTCGCATCCAATGGCAGCGGCGGCCAGCTCCACAGTGGCGCTGGATACGTCAAAGGTTAAGATGCGATCCTCCATTCCTTTTTCGGCAAAATAGGCCTTTACTTCGGCAAATCCCATAGCTTCCTCCTGTTAGACAAACACCTGCTGCGAAAGGAGCATATAGGCGACGGTGCCGCCGGCAATGCTTAGCAGGGTGTTTCTTTTCCATTTGTGCAATCCAAAGATAAACAAAAGTGATAATGCCTCCGGCAGCCCGTAGGGCTTTGCGGGGGGCCAGACGCCTTTCAGGGAATAGACAACCAAAAGCCCCATCATAGCATAAGGCAGGACGGTTCCCAGCTTTCTAACCCATTCGTGCGGCTGCTTTCGGTCGGGAAACAGCCAAAAGGGCAAAGCCCGGGTTAAATATGTGCCGGCGGCAACCACTAGAATGGTCACAAGTGCTTCTGTTTGGCTCATTCTGCGGCACCTCCTTTAGAAAACCGGTTCTGCAGAAGGAAAAACACCAAAATAAGCCCCATGGCCGGCGGTAAAAACTTGTCAGCCCCAAACAGAACCAGCGAGAGCACGGAGGCTCCCACGCCGGCAAGCGCCGGAATGCGGTTGCTTCGCTCCTCCCATAAGTTTAGGAAAATCACAAAAAACAGCGCCGTCATCACAAATTCAATGCCGTTTGTGTTGAAAACAGTCAGCTTGGCCAATCCAAACTGAAGCAGCGCGCCGGCAGTCGAGCCGACAATCCAATACATATGGTTTAAAAGGG
>DUUG01000374.1 GCA_012841675.1 Clostridiales bacterium | reverse complement strand
TTCCTCGTAAGGGGCCGAAAATAAGTTGGGAAGGGGGAACCACAGAGGTTTCCTATGTCCCCGATGAATTGGACATCCAGTGGACGCGCGGCAAAGTCCATTTCCAGTATCATCCGTATTCGGTCGATATTTCCGTAGATAAACAGATCGTAGCGGAGGAGAAAACGCATGCAGATTGAGACAAAGGACTTTGGTACCATTACTATTCGCCCGGATGATATCATTTTGTTCCCCGAAGGCGTCTATGCGTTTGAAGATTGCAGGCGTTTTGTAGTGCTGGACACAAAAAGCAAAGCAGGGTTAATGCAGCTACAATCGGCAGAAGGCAAGGATCCTCGCTTTATTCTGCTAGACCCCTTTGCGTTTGTGGAAGATTACAATCCGATTCTGCCCCAAGGCGCTTTGGAGCGCTTGCGCGCTTCCGCTATCGACGAGCTTTCCTTCTTCGTTATAGCCGTTATTCCTCAAAACGTACATACATCCACTGTGAATTTAAAAAGCCCTGTGGTGATTAATTTTGCTGAAAAACTGGGTGCGCAAGTGATTTTGGAAAACCGTGAGTACCCTGTCCGGTTCCCGTTATTTTCAGAGGAAGGGGCGGGTAGCCATGCTCGTGATTAGTAGAAGGCCTGGCGAGAGCCTACTCATCGGCGACAATCTGACCATTCACATTCTGGAAGTCAGCGGCGACAAGGTGAAAATCGGCATTGACGCCCCCCGGTCTGTGCGGATTATCCGAACCGAGGTTTTGGAAACGGAAAATTCCAACCGGGATGCGGTCATATCCGCCGGCACTGCCAATATTGGTTCCCTGGCAGAGGTTTTTTCCATTACGGGGAAACCATCGGAACAGAAAAAAGGCGTTTCCGAATAAATTGCGTTTATATACGGTACGATCCTTTGGATTATGCCGTATTTTTGTTCTAAACCCTTGACAAAAACCTTCGTTGTATGTTTTAATAGAAAAAAAGAAAGGGGCGCAGAAATGATCATTGAGTAATGCAAATTTACGGATATCGAAATGGCCGGATGCCCGGTTTTTTCGTTATCGAAATTTGGATTACTCTGCATTTTGCTTATAAATGCGGTATGTCATTTGATTGCGCTATTTTTGCGCCCTTTTATATGCAATCGGTGGATCCATTTTCGATAACGAAAGTTTCGAAAATGGATTTTTTATTGGAGGAATTGTATGCTGGAGCTAAGAAACATAAACATTTGGCTGAAAAATGACGGCAGACAAATTGTAGATAATTTTTCTTTTTCCCTTGGCAAAGGAGACAAGGCGGTTATAATCGGCGAGGAGGGCAACGGCAAATCGACACTGCTCAAGTTTATCTATGACCGCAGGTTAATCAGCGATTATTGTGACTTCGAAGGGGATGTAATCACAAGCGGCAAAATAGCATTCCTTCCGCAGATGATGGAGGAGCATCTCTATGCCCTGCGCATTGCCGATTTTATTGGCTCTACCGAGTATTACTATCATATGGACACTCTCGCTCTTCTCGGTTTAACGCCGGAGTTTATTTTTTCAGACCAGCCGCTTGGCACTCTTTCAGGCGGAGAAAAAGTAAAGGCGCAGCTTTGCAAGCTTTTAATGGAGGGGCCGGACATTTTATTGCTTGACGAGCCGACTAACGATTTGGACATTCCAACCCTTTGCTGGCTGGAACGGTTTATGAAGGAAACGAAGCTGCCGATTTTGTTTATTTCCCACGATGAAACCCTAATTGAAAACACGGCCAATGTGATTTTGCATATGGAACAGATTGTGCGCAAAACCAAATGCAGAATGACAATGACCCGTACAGGGTATGGGGAATATCTGGAAACTAGGCGAAGATTGTTTTCGCATCAGGGGCAGATAGCCCAGAAGCAGCGGGAGGAATTTGCCAAGAAGATGGAGAAGTGGCGGCAAATTTACAACCGTGTGGACCACGAGCAAGAGGCTATTACAAGACAGAACCCCAGCGGTGCAAGATTGTTAAAAAAGAAAATGCACTCGGTTTTGTCCATGAAGCGCCGCTTTGAGCGGGAACAGGAAAATTTTATGGACTTCCCCCAAGAGGAGGAAGCAATTATTACAAAGTTTAGCGAGGAGATTTACCTTGCCTCGGGAAAAGTGGTGCTTGATGTAACGATCGATAAGCTCTGTATCGGAGAACGGGTGCTTTCGGAAAACATCCGCCTGTTTGCTACCGGCGGGCAAAAAATTGGCATAGCGGGGAAAAACGGTGTTGGCAAATCCACGCTTCTTGCCGCCGTTTGGCAAGAGCTGAAGGATAGAAAGGATATTATCGCCGCGTATATGCCGCAAAACTACGCGGAAGTGTTGGATTTTCAAAAAACGGCGGTGGAATACTTGGCGGAAAATTACGCAAAAGAGGATATTACCAAAGCGCGCACATTTATGGGAAGCATGCGCTTTACCCATGAGGAAATGACGGGAAAAATCGGCTCATTAAGCGGCGGTCAGAAGGCCAAAATACTGTTTTTGGAAATGGTTTTGAAAAATGCAAACGTCTTGCTCCTTGACGAGCCCACCCGCAATTTTAGCCCGCTTTCGGCCCCTGTTGTGCGCAAGGCGCTGAAAGAATTTGGCGGCACTACCATCAGCGTATCCCATGACAGAAAATACCTCCAAGAGGTGTGCGATGTCGTTTACGAGATGACGGAAAACGGGTTGAAACAATTAAATCGTATTGGCTAATTTGAAACAGGCGGCAAAATGTTACGTTTGCCGCCTGTTTTTCGTTAACAGAAGGATTAAGTAGTTTTTAAAAAGTGGCAAAACAGAAGAGGTAAATGCTTGCAGAGGATTCATCTTTGTGCAACATGAATTTTCATAATAAGCTAAATAAAGACAAAGTTAATCCGATATATAGGTTGCAAGAAGTCAAAGGCATGCCGTGGCGTACGAACGGTAGCGCCTGACTTAGAATGGCGGGAAAGGAATCCTGCTTTATTTTCAAGGAGGAAGAAAAATGAGAATTAACCACAACATCTCGGCCATGAATACCTACCGGCAGTACAACGTAAACACCAAGAATTCCAACAAGTCTATGGAAAAGCTGTCCAGCGGCTACCGCATTAACCGCGCTGCTGACGACGCTGCCGGACTTTCGATTTCGGAAAAGATGCGCAGCCAGATCCGCGGCTTAAACCAAGCCACCCGCAACGCCGAGGACGGCATTTCCTTCATCCAGACGGCAGAAGGCGCTTT
>DUUG01000373.1 GCA_012841675.1 Clostridiales bacterium | reverse complement strand
ACACCTTCCCGTCCACATCCGGCGAATCGGCAAAGGAGCGGCCAAACCAAACTTCCGCCAGCCGGTCATACGCCTCGCAAAGCACTACAAGCTCGCGACCGATCAAGCCTTCACCAAATGCTTCCATAACCTCTTGCTGAATGGCGGCAACACGCTCGCTTCGGGCGATCTTCGTCTCCTCTTCATGCTGATCGGGCAAGGCGGCAGCTTTCGTATCCTCCTGCGGAGAAAAGGCAAACACGCCGGCCCGCTCAATCTGAAAATCCATCAGAAAGGCGCAGAGTTCTTCAAAATCCTCGTCCGTTTCGCCGGGGAAGCCGACAATCAAGCTGGTTCTAAGAACAACGCCGGGAATTCTATTGCGAAATTTGGTAAACAAAGAGCGAACCGTATCCCCCGTATATGCTCTATGCATCCGTTTTAAAACAGTATCAGACACATGCTGAATGGGAATATCGAGATATTTTAAAATTTTCGGCTCATTGGCAATGGTTTCGATGAGTTCCTCGGTAAACCCGTCGGGATTCATGTAATGCAGTCGAACCCATTCCACCGGCAGACGGCAAATTTCCTTTATAAGGCTTGCCAGTTCCGGCTTTCCGTATAAGTCAGCGCCGTAGCGGGTGATATCTTGGGCAATGATAATAAGCTCCTTAGCACCGCTTTCCACCAATGCCTTGCATTCAGCCAGAACATCCTCTTTTTTCCTGCTCCGCATGCGGCCGCGGATGGAGGGAATGGTGCAGTAAGAACAGCGGTGATTGCATCCCTCGCTGATTTTCACATACGCCGTGTAGAAAGGAGTGACCGTCAAACGGCCCATTTCCTCCATAGGGGCATTTTTATCGCCGGTATACAGGGGCCGCTTGCCTTCCAGGGCTTCCTTCACCGTTTCCACGACATGTTTAATCGAGCTGCTGGTCACAATGCCGTCAATTTCGGGAATTTCCCGATATAACTCGTCCTGATACCGCTGTGCTAAACAGCCGGCCACGACAACGGCCTTTAAATTACTTTCCCCGTCGTTTTTCAAGGCGCACATTTCCAGAATCTGGTCAATGGCTTCCTGTTTTGCCTCGTCGATAAAGGCACAGGTATTTACCACCACCGCATCCGCCTGATCGGCGTGGGGGGTGAAGGAAAAGCCTGCTTCGTCCAAGAAAAAGAGCATATGCTCGCTGTCTACCAAGTTTTTCGAACATCCGAGAGAGATAAAGCTTATCTTCTGCGACATATAATTGTTAAACTCCTATTCAAATTCCAAGCCTTCGCCGGAATCATTCTGCCCGTATCTTTGCAGCGCACTCTGAATATCGGCGCTGGCAAAGCCGCGTCTGTATAAAAAATTAAAAATTTTCTGACGAAGGCTCCGGTCCAAAGGCTGCCCTTTGGCCTTGGATGCGACAAGGGCATCCAACACATCGTCCGGCGGCGGCACCTTGGAAATCGCCTCCTCCACCGTATCTTTGGAAAGGCCTTTTTCCCTAAGCTTCATGGCCATGGCTCGGGCCGATAAGCCGCGCCGCACATATTCCTGCACCCATGCTTCCGCATAAGCCCCATCGTCCAGAAAGCCTATGGCTTTCATATGGGCCACGGCCCCTTCTGCCAATTCTTCGGAAAAGCCCTTGCCCAAAAGCTTTTTGAGAAGCTCTGCCTCGGACAGAGGCCGGCGGGACAAAAACCTTGCCGCCTGCTCTCTGGCTTTCTCCGGGTCGTTTTGAGTCTCCGCCGGGCAAAGCATTTCTATTTCCTCTGGGGTCACTTCGGTACCCACAGCAAACCCAAGCTTTTCCACAAGCTCGGGTTGTATGCGCAGATACGTGCCGTCATCCAGCGACAGAAGCATTTTCCGGCCGCCCCTGGTCGGGCGGATTCGCAAAATCAAAGGCATATGCCCTATTCCTCAAAATCTTCCACAATAACAGGCACAGCAGCCGTGGGCGCGGCTTTTGTAGACTTGCTTTCCGCAGGCTTCTCCGCAGCTTTTTTGCCCTTGGCGCCTGCTTTTTCGCCCGTCTTCATGAAAGCGTCAATGGCCTTTTCCACTTCGGCCATAACATCGGGATTTTCCAGCAAATAGGCCTTGGCGTTTTCTCGACCCTGGCCCAGGCGGATATCGCCCATGCTGAACCATGCGCCGCTTTTTTTAATGGCACCGGCATCCACACCCAGATCGACAACCTCGCCCACCCGGGAGATCCCTTTCCCGAACATAAGGTCAAACTCGCCCTCTTTAAACGGCGGAGCCACCTTATTTTTCACAACGCGAACCCGCGTCCGCCCGCCGATTACTTCCGTGCCGTTTTTAATGGCCTCCGTCCGGCGGACATCTAAACGGACACTGGAATAGAATTTCAGCGCGCGGCCGCCGGTGGTCACTTCGGGGCTTCCATACATAACGCCGATTTTATCACGCAACTGGTTAATAAAAATGGCCACCGTATTGGAACGGGAAATGGTGCCAGCCAGCTTGCGCATGGCCTGCGACATAAGCCGCGCTAAAACGCCCACATACGCATCGCCCATATTGCCTTCGATTTCAGACTTTGGCGTAAGGGCGGCGACTGAGTCAAGGACAATCACGTCCAAAGCGCCGGAGGAAACGAGGGCATCGACGATTTCAAGGGCCTGCTCGCCGTTATCCGGCTGGGAAACCAGCAGATTGTCTATATCCACGCCCAGGTTTTTCGCATAATGAGGGTCGAGCGCGTGCTCTGCATCAATAAAGGCAGCCTCGCCGCCGGCCTTCTGGGCCTCGGCGATAATATGTAATGCAACGGTTGTTTTACCGGAAGATTCCGGCCCATATATTTCCACAATTCGGCCACGGGGAACACCGCCAATGCCAAGGGCATAGTCCAGCGTCAGCGATCCGGTGGAAATTGCCTCCACATTCATGGCCGGATTGTCGCCTAACCGCATCA
This sequence comes from Clostridiales bacterium, assembly GCA_012841675.1. Taxonomy (GTDB): domain Bacteria; phylum Bacillota; class Clostridia; order Oscillospirales; family QAMX01; genus DUUG01. Next base: position 2,251 of record DUUG01000373.1, on the reverse strand, counting down.
CCGTTCCCTTGCCATAGGTCTTTTCCAACTGGGCCAAGGCAGTTTCCAGTGCTTGATGCTTCTTTTCCATGTTAGAAAGGCTCCTCTCCCGTGTAAACTTCATTTGTATTGTAAAGTTTATTTATTCTATTATGATACACCATATTTATGAAAATATCAACACATTTGCAAGCTCATTCTCCGAATTTACTAGAATTTTTGCACCGGCGGTCTGCAAAGTTTCCTTGCTTTGGTACCCCCATGTAACGCCCAGCGGGAAAAAGCCGGCGGCCTTGGCCGTTTGCATATCTACATCGGAATCTCCGATCATAACACATTGTTCCGACGAAAAGGATAGCAATTTTGCCAGGGCAAGAGGGGCTTTGGGGTCCGGTTTTTTCGGTCTTTCTTCCGTCTGCCCCCAAACCATGGCAAAAAGGCCTTGGGGGAAAAACGCTTCTATCAGGCGCTCGGTTTCTGCCTGCGGCTTGTTTGACAAAACTGCCAGCTTGTAGCCCTGCTTGGAAAGCCGGTCTATTAGGGCGGGTATGCCGGGGTAAGGAACGGTTTTGTCGTAAAGATGCGCGCGGTAATATGCGTGATAGTCTTGCAAAAAGGCAGCCTCATCCCCCGTTCCGGCAAGAGCCTTGCGGGCAAGCACGGAAACACCGTTTCCCACCATCTGCGTAACCGCCTCAAGCGGCAGCGCCTGTTTCCCCTGCTTTGACAGAGCCACATTCACAGCCGCTTGAATATCGTGCATAGTATCCAGCAGCGTACCGTCTAAATCGAACACTAACAATGCCTTGCCGGATGAAAATCCGGCGCTAGACAAGTTTTTTAAATCCAAGACCAATGACCTCCTTTGCTTCCTGCACAATAAAGAACGCATCGGGATCTGCCTGCCGGATGATCCGTTTTAACAGGCCCAGCTGCCGCCGCCCCAGGCTGCAAAGCAGCACGTTTGTATCCCGGTTGGTATAGCCGCCCTTGGCAGGCAGAATGGTAACACCACGTTCTAGAGTTTCTATGACAGCGCTTGTTATCTCCTCGGGTTTTGAGGTAATAATGAGTACGACGGATGCAATATTGACGCCATAGATCACTCCGTCTAATACTGCGGCCGAGGCGTACATCATGACGCCCGTATAAAGGGCTGCCATATAGTCACGCAAAATGATAACACCGACAAGAACGATAATAATATCTGAAATTAAGATCAAACGCCCTAAGGAAATGCCCTCGGCTTTCTTGTTGAGTAGCAATGCGACAATATCGGTGCCGCCGGTGCTGGCCCCTGCGGCCATGACTAAACCAAGCCCCACCCCGGAAAGGGCCCCTCCCAAGACCGATGCCAACAGCCGATCCGATACGATTTCCGGCATGGCAGGAAGTAATGCCTTATATACGTCAATCAAAACCGATGAAAAGAACATGCCGATCAAAGAACCGATGAAAAAATCACGGCCCATGCTTTTAAACCCGGCGAGAAACAGGGGGATATTGATAATGGCAATCAAAATACCCACCGGGAAACCAATCAATCGGTTTATAATCAGGGATATGCCTGTGACCCCACCCATCATCATTTGACTGGGAATAATAAAAAGCACAATGGCAATAGAATATAGAGAGCAGCCGATGAGTATTAGCGCAATACTGCCAATACGGCGCCGTACAGGATGGGGGGACTGGAACAGGGATGTGGGCATAGAATTCTCCTTTCATCTCAAAACACTATACGATATATTTACGACAGAACAGCCAGAAACGTGCCCGGCCCGGTCCCGCTACCATTCATCATTGACAAATTGGGCAGGATATATTACAATTAAACAGATGTGTGTATACATGCGCCCGTAGCTCAGCAGGATAGAGCGGCCGCCTCCTAAGCGGCAGGTCGGATGTTCGAATCATCTCGGGCGTGCCATAGCGAGAGAATACGAGCAGATATTTGTTATCCGGAACGTATTCTCAATTACGATTAAGATAGAGAACCTTTAAAGGTTCTCTGTCTTTTTTGTTTTTAGTTATGATATGCGCTTGGTTGTATTATATAATTGTCAGCGCTAAGAAAATAATACCATGAGTTACATATTGTTTCAAGTAACAGGAAAATGAAGTTATCATTTTGCATATTTTGCGAAGCAAAAACCGGGACGAATTATCTACGCCCCGGCTATGGATTGCAATACTCTATATGTAATTCTCGTGGACAAAAATAACCTTTTATGCAATTTGGATTTCGAATACAAATTTGTATATGAGTTTT
>DUUG01000372.1 GCA_012841675.1 Clostridiales bacterium | reverse complement strand
GCCATATTTGCATTACATCGCCGTACATCCCAATTGGCGGGGCAAAGGGCTTGGCACTCCGCTGATTTCGGCGATACTGGCCCACCATGCGGCTCACGGGCGGCGCGGCTGTTTTTTAACCACGGATGATTTCCGGGTTCCTGCTGTGAAGCTGTATCTAAATATGGGATATATGCCTGTTTACTGGTCGGACGATGCGGATGAGCGCTGGACAAAGCTGGCTGAAGCCTTAGGAATTGCCAAGCCTGCCGCGTTGACACCTGAGTTAGGGCTGGTACCATAAGGAGATGTGTTATGAATGTTGCCAAGTACCCACTCGATTCGAACAAAATCCCTGAAGCTTTGCTTGCATACCGCGACATAGTGCTTACAAAGACAAAGCCGTTTCTTAGTAAGCTGGATTTTTGTCCCTCGGTCATTCCTGTCGGTGACATTCGCATTTCCGTGTTTGATGCAAACAGCATTTTGTGGTTGGCAGGGCCCAGGGGAATGCTTTATAGGGCGGATCTTGCCGCTAAAAAAGTCGAATGCTGTGCTGAATTAACTGAAAACCTTCCGGTTCAGGCTTTGTATGCCGAAGGGGAGCAAATTTGGGCACTGACGGAAGCAAACGCTTTCTGCATGGAAGTACCTGCTCAGGATAAGCCCGAACGTACAAATGACGGCCGCCCCGCAAGGCAGAAAGTTCCGTCTTATTATGTAAAAGATGATGCCCGTGTGCCCAATTGGGTGAGAACGGCCTGTCATGCTTCCCAAAATGCTGCCCAAACGGCGGAATCTGGAGAGTTTTTTGCTTTTTTTGGCACGGTAACGGCCTATGAGGAAGATGGACAGGGCGGTTTCTATCTGGGAACGCCCCAAGGTGTTATGCATCTCTCTGCCCATCCTCCCTTTGATCAATCCAGAGTCGAGCTTTACGCAGGGGCGCGGTATCTGTATGCCGGCGACGAGGCGGTAACGGGCGTCTGTTCGGATAGAGAAGAGGGCCTTTGGATTGAAAACGCTTTAGGCTATGTACATATTAAACGTCCGCGCTATACCCTTCGCCAAAAAGCGGAGCTTTACGATCATTTAGCCGATCGGCTTCACACGGCCCGCGGATCCCTTTGCGACGTATACTGCCGTTGCTATGACGCAGGCAACGACGGGAAATACGATACGCTCTACCGTTATTCTACCAACAACGACGCCTTCTGGTCTGTCTTACACTCCATGGGCGACGCTTATAAGTATCATGTTCTGAAAAAAGAAGGCGACGAGGCCGGGGCGGAGGCTGTGCGCCAGCGCATTGTCCGGGTGACGGAAAATGTTCTCCTGCAGGCCCATGTTCACGGGTTTGGCAACGGCTTTGTCTGCCGGTGCTATGTTTCCGTTCGCGACGCCCATTTTGTGAAGAACGGTCGCATTAACACAGGCGGCTTGTGGGTTCGCAAAGGCCAGAAAAACGAGAAGGGCGAAACGGTTGCCGTTTGCGAGGATACGACTTCTGCCCGTCTTGGAAGGGATGATGCGGAAGGCCACAATATGCTTTTGACCGATGAAGTCAAAAAGCGCCTAGGTGTTACGGCCGACCGCCCGGTAACCGACGATTTTCGGCTTGCCCTTCCCCAGCCGGGTGTGATCCCTGCGCGGCTGAAAAAGCTTTTTGAGCAGGACGACCCTGTGCATCCACACCTGTTCCCGGCCAGCAAGGAAGAAGATTTGATTTTCAAAACGGACACTTCCTCCGAAGAAGTAATCGCGGCGTTTATCCAATATTATTTCGCATATAGATATCTGGTTTCCCAAAGCGAGAACCCGGAGGACACAGAACTGGGCGATCTGATCTGTGAGACAGCCGCCGCCACATTGACGCATCTTCTCGACAGCGGCTATTGCTTGCGCGATGTCCATGGGAATCCCACCAAGTGGGGCAAATGGTTTGCCGATTATTTTGAAGAAAATACGGAAAATCTACCCAACTGGCGCCATCCTGAATATGCCTTTGCAGACGCTTCTTTGAACGGTGCAGAGATTCTCTGTATTTTGCGGGTGTGTATGTACCTGTTTGAGAACAAGCCGGCCTATGCCGGACTGTATGAGCGAGCCGCAAAGGAGTATGAAAAGGGTTTTGGCCCGATTGTCAAGGGCGAAAACGGAGCAGGGTACGCCCATTTCCTTTCGGAATATCAGGAAAGATTGGCCCGACACGCCCATCAGTATATGCCCGGAGCGGATTATTCCTTTGGCATCAACTACTCGGACGAGGAAATGGCCATTATGACCTTCTGGCCTCTGCTTGAGCTGGAGCAAGACGAAGAGCGGCGGAAAATCTATAAAGATGGTCTTTCCCTGTGG
>DUUG01000371.1 GCA_012841675.1 Clostridiales bacterium | reverse complement strand
GGTTTGATTCGAGTTCTGGCCGCCGGTATGGATGACCCCAACGCCTTAACGAAGGCCATCGGCATTGCCTTTATTACGACCTTATACGGCGTTTTGCTGGCCAACCTCCTATTAATTCCTGTATCCACCAAATTAAAAGCCCGGCTTAAGGCTTCTCGGCTGGAAAAAGAGATGATTATCGAGGCCGTTTGCGCCATCCGAAACGGTATCAATCCCCGCCTGTTGAGAGAACAGCTTTCGTCTTATGTGGCAACCTCGTCATCCAGAAGGCGGTCCGGCAGAAAATCAGGGTATTACTATTCCGATACGCCGGTGGAGCAGCAGGCTGAATAGCCGCAAGCTTAAAGAGGGTAATTATGAAAAAACGCAGAACGGAACTCGATCAAGTGAATACAGGCAGTTGGCTTACAACGTATGCCGATCTGATGAACAACCTGCTTGTGTTATTTATTGCTTTGTACGCTATGAGTATGATCGACCTTGATAAATACCAGCAGTTTATCGGAAGCTTTCAAAAAAATTTTGACGGCAAGCCGGTCACCGCGATCTATGTTGACAGCACGCTAGACCCGGAACAGACGCAAACCCCGCCCGAGACAACCGCAACCTCTACGGGGCAGGTGCGTCCCGGTCCGGATGATTTTGACGAATTGTATGAACGTGTCAAAACCATTCTGGGAGAACGCGGCTATCAAAACCAGCTGCAGGTGGAAAAAGTAGATGCTTACATTTATTTCCGGTTTACGGAAGGCGTGTTTTTCTACCCGGACTCCCCCGTCATGAAGGAAAATAGTTATCCCATCATGCAGACGGTGGGGGAAATTCTTCGGGATTCGATGGATCTCATCGAAGTAATCGAAATCAGCGGACATACGGCAAAAATAACGAAAGGTCCTCCCAGCAAGACCAATTTCTTCGCATGGGAGCTATCTTCCAACCGGGCGCTGACGGTTTTAAAGTTTCTCGTACAGAAATGCGACGTGCCTCAGACTATCATGTCCATTACGGGATACGCCTCCAACAGGCCGTATGCCACGGGCTTTGCGGAGGAATACTGGGCGCAGAACCGGCGCGTGGAAATCCGAATTTCCAAAAAAACCGATTTCGACACCCCGCCTTTGGAACCGTAGATTTGCTTTAAGCAGCCGAAGATTTTTCTTCGGCTGTTTTTTCCGTTTTTTGTATGCTAATACCAAAACAGGGCCTTGCTTCGGCGAGACCCTGTTTGCATGTAATTTTAAGCGTTGCTTTTGGGATTTACTATATCGCGCCAGTCAAGATCTCCTCGTTCGAGGCCGTGGATCAGCACCTCGGCTGTGGCCACATTGGTTGCCACAGGAATGTTGCGCATATCACACAGGCGGAGAAGCGGCTGGATATCCGGTTCCTGCGGGCCGGGAGAAACGGGATCCCGGAAGAAAAGCAACATATCGATTTCATTATATGCAATACGGGCGCCGATCTGCTGGTCACCGCCTTGGGCTCCGGCCAGAAAACGATGGACTTTTAAGCCCGTTGCCTCGGCGACGAGTTTTCCCGTCGTACCGGTGGCAAAAATATTGTGCTTCGAAAGAATCCCGCAGTAAGCGATACAAATTTGCACCATAAGCTCTTTTTTCTTGTCGTGGGCAATCAACGCAATGTTCATGGAATAACCCCGTTTCGACAGTATAGTTCAGGCAACGGCTTGTTTGGCATCATATCGTTTGAATAAACCCTATTTTGCTAATCAAGCTTTTCTCATTTAATTATACAGTACTTACGCTTAAAACGCAAGTGTATAAGGCTAAAACCGCGGACGAACCGGGAAATTTTCCAACCTCTTGGCCAAATCCATCAAATCCCGTGCCGCGCCCCTTCTTGTCACGGTAAACAGCGCTTTGCAGTGATGGGCGGCGACGGCCATATTGTCGTCCCGAAAGATAACGCCCACCAAAGGAAGGCCCACTACGTCCATGGACTGGTCAATATTATAGGCGTTTTTCCACGCTACCCTGCTTTTATCCACCATGTTTAGGACAAGGCGCACATCTTCTATCTCCAGCCTAGTAAGCTCGGCCAAAACCGTTCCCGCATCTCTTAGGCAAGGCGTATCCGGCGTGGCAACCAGCAGCGCCCGGTCGGCCACAGAGGCCGCCAAGGAAAAGAACGGCCCCACCCCCGCCGGCACATCCAGAATGCAATAGTCAAACT
>DUUG01000370.1 GCA_012841675.1 Clostridiales bacterium | reverse complement strand
GGCCTATTATGGATCGGACAGGCATTATTTTAGATATTTTCGCCCTCCGTGCCCAAACGGCAGAGGGTAAGCTGCAGGTGGAGCTGGCTCAGTATAAATATTTACTGCCGCGGCTTATGGGGCAGGGAAAAAATCTTTCCCGGCTTGGCGGCGGCATTGGAACGAGAGGCCCCGGCGAAACCAAATTAGAAGTCGACCGGCGGCACATCCGCGCCCGCATTGAAAAGCTGGAAGATGAACTGGAGCGCGTGCGCAAGATTCGCCATGAGCAACGGCGCCGCCGGGTGAAAAACGCTGTCCCCGTGGTGGCGCTGGTAGGCTATACCAACGCCGGAAAATCGACGCTGTTAAATGCGCTGACAGGGGCCGGTATTCACGCTCAAAACCGCTTGTTTGACACATTGGACCCGACCACCAGGAGCATGGTTTTAACCGACAATATGGAAATCCTGCTGACGGACACGGTTGGCTTTATCAGAGATCTTCCCCACCATTTGGTTAACGCCTTCCGGGCCACCTTGGAAGAGCTTACTTTTGCCGATCTCGTTCTGCACGTGATCGATGCGTCGCACCCCGACCGAGAAATGCAGGCAACGGTGGCGGAGGCCATGATCGACGACCTTTGTGATAAGGAAATGCCGCGCATCCGCGTGTTTAACAAAATTGACCTAGCTGATTTTGACTACCTGCCGCCGGAATCGGAGGATGTTGTCTGTATTTCTGCCGTAAACGGCACCAACTTGGATGGCCTGAAGCAAAGGCTTATTGCCGCGCTGGATGAGCGAACGGTTGCTTTTTCCGTGTGCCTACCTTATAGCGAGGCGGGGCTTCTTTCCCATATATACGAGGAAGGCACGGTGGAGCGGGAGGAGTATACGGACCAGGGGATTTTGCTTGTGGGGAAAGGAAGCCCAAAACTGTACGGAAGGATTGCGCCCTATGCGCGCTAATGAATATTTGACCGTTTGGGGCGAGCATTCCGCTTCGTTTGTGGAACGAAAATCGGAGTTTATCGGCCGGATTGCCCACGTGGAAACGGAGGAGGAGGCAAAGGCCTTTATTGCCGCCGTCAGCAAAGAGCATGCCTCCGCAACACACAATGTGTACTGTTACATTTTGCGGGAAAACAACACCATCCGCTTTTCCGATGCCGGCGAGCCTTCGGGAACGGCCGGTCGTCCGGCGCTGGAAGTGCTTTTAAGAGAGGGTGTAACCGACGTTTGCTTGGTTGTCACCCGCTATTTCGGCGGCATTTTGCTAGGGGCGGGCGGGCTGGTGCGGGCGTATGCCAAAAGCGCGAAGGTGGCGTTGGATGCGGCGGGCATTTACCGCATGGAGGAGAGCTTGCAACTTGCCTTTCTCGCCGAATATTCCGATTGGGCAAGGCTGGAGCCGGCGCTAGTTGCCGGCGGGGCGGAGATTGCGGAGGTTGCTTTCGGCGCCGCTGTGGAGGGGACAATCCTGTGCCCGCCGGAGAAGGCTGCTAACATACAAGCCATCCTTTCGGATCAATCTGCCGGCCGGGCGGTTTACGTCGAGCAAGGGTCGATTTTGCGACCCGTAAAAATAGAGCAGGGAGAGAATGGGTAATGAACGAAAAAGTAAGGGCGTATCTTGACAGGATCGGCTATCAAGGCGGCACAGAGCCAACGGCGGAGAACCTGTCCGCCATACAATATGCCCACCTTTTAGCCGTGCCGTATGAAAATCTCGATATTCTGCGCAAAAAGCGGATTTCCCTTAGTCTGGATGATATTTATGAAAAAGTAGTAGTAAACCACCGGGGCGGCTATTGCTTTGAGCTTAACAAGCTGTTCGGCTGGCTGCTAAGAGAGCTGGGATACAAGGTAACCGACTATGTGGCCCGGTATTGGCGAGGGGAAAATACGACCCCGACCCGGCGGCATCAGGTTTTATCGGTAATTATACCGTCTACCGAGGAAGAGTACTTATGCGATGTGGGTGTGGGTGCGGTGATTCCTATGTATCCGCTGCCCATCCGCTTTGGGGAGGAGTTTGATCAGAACGGCCCCGTGTATGCCTTCC
>DUUG01000031.1 GCA_012841675.1 Clostridiales bacterium | reverse complement strand
TCCTTGCCCGCATGGTGCACAATCACATGGGAAGCACCCGGCGGCACCTTAGAAAACAGATAGTCCTGCTGGGCTGTTTTGCCCCGAGCCATACCGTCGGACACAATGGTTCCGTCCCGGCAAAGAAACAGGGGGTGGTTGTTTAAAATCGTGTTGATGGACTGGCGCACTCGGCCCAGTCGCCCGCCTTGGTGCAAAGGGGTTAAATCCGCCACGGAAAAAGCAACGGAAACCTTGTCTCGAAATGCATACAGCTGGTCGGCAATTTCCACGGCGGAAAGCTGATTTTTGGCCAAGGCCGCGGCTTGCTGCACCATCATGTACAGCCCGCCGCCGGTGGTTCGGGCGTCAAACACGGTAATGTTGCGGTCAGGAAGCTCTTTGGCGGCGGCCATGGCACTTCCGTAGGCGCCGCTTAAACGGGAGGAAAGGGTTAAGCAAAGCACCTCGTTGCCCTGCCGAGTAATCTCGTCGAACACGCTGAGGTAGGCGCCCGGAGCCGGCTGACTCGTTTGGGCGTGTTGTCCTTTGGCAAGAAGGGAAAGATAGTCGCCGTTTTCGCCGCTGTATGTTTCGAGAAACGGCCGTCCTGCCACGGCATAAAACAGGGGTACCACACGCACGCCCCATTCCCGCGCTTCTTCTCTGGTAAGCAGGGCGGAGCTGTCAGTTACCAAAACAGTCATACGGCCCCTCCTCCCATGCGGCGGAAACGGGCATAGCGCCTGTCAAGCCGCTCGTTATTGTCCAGCGAAGAAAGGAAGACAAGGGTTTCCGCCATTTTTTCCTTTAAATGGGCACAAACGGCGGAGAAATTCCCGTTTTCTTCGGAAATTACTTGCTCAATGACACCAAATTCCAGCAGATCCTGGGCGGTTAAGCGCAAAAACTGGGCGGCTTCGGCTGCCCGCGTGCTGTCTTTCCATAAAATGCTGGCACAGCCTTCCGGGGAAATGACGGAGTAGACGGCGTTTTCCATCATCCAAACCTCATCTGCCACCGAAAGGGCCAGCGCACCGCCGCTTCCCCCTTCGCCGATAAGAACGGAGAGGATGGGCGTATTCAGCGCCATCATTTCCATTAAATTTTCGGCAATGGCCTGCCCCTGCCCCCGCTCCTCTGCGCCAAGACCGCAGTAGGCGCCGGAGGTGTCCACAAAGCAGATGACGGGGCGGTTAAATTTTTCTGCCAGCTTCATTTGTCGAAGTGCCTTCCGATACCCTTCCGGGTTGGCCGAGCCGAAATTGCGCCGCACTTTTTCTTCTAAATCGCGCCCTTTTTCCAATGCGATTACCGTCACCGGCGTTTGATTTAAAAAGGCAAGGCCGGCAAGTACCGCCGGGTCGTCTCCAAACCGGCGGTCGCCTTTTAGCTCGATAAAATCGGTAAAAATCTGTTCTATATAGGCCTGCCCCGTGGGGCGGCCGTTGGCTCTGGCGGCCAACACACGCTCATAGGCGGTCATTTTCTACAATCCCTTCCCGTAAGATCACCGTTTGTGAAAAAGAAGCAATTTGGCAAAAAGGCTCCTCTGTTCAGCTCGAGGGACAATCCGGTCCACAAACCCCTTTTCCACGAGAAACTCCGCCCGTTGGAACCCCGGCGGAAGCTTTTTCCGAATGGTCTGTTCAATAACCCGAGGGCCGGCAAAGCCGATTAAGGCCCCCGGCTCTGCCAAAATAATATCGGCCTGCATGGCAAAGCTTGCCGTTACACCGCCGGTGGTCGGGTCGGCCAGCAATGCCACATAAAGAAGCCCTTTGTCGCTGTGCCTTTTGACAGCACCGCTTACTTTTGCCATCTGCATAAGCGAAAAAATGCCCTCTTGCATGCGCGCCCCGCCGGAAAGGATGCAACCGACCACCGGCAGGTTATGCTCCGCCGCGTATTCAAACAGGCAGGTGATTTTTTCGCCGGTGGCAGCGCCCATGCTGCCCATTAAAAACCGGGGGTCCATGGCAAACAAAGCGCAGGATAGGCCCCCGATTTGTCCCGTTCCGCAGATAACGGATTCCTCCTCGCCGCTGTCGCGCTTGGCTTTTTCCAGCCGCTGGGCGTATTGGGGGAAGGTGAGAGGATTTTGGGAGGTGATATTAGCAAAAAGCTCGGAAAACGTGCCCTTGTCCACCGTTTGCTCCATGCGCTGTCTGGCTGGCACCCGAAGATAGTGGCTGCAGGCAGGGCAGATATACAAAGATTCTTCCAGATCCACCGTCACTACCAGCCGTCGGCAGGCAGGACAAACCGTACAAGTGTTATCCGGTACGGTAGGGCGGCCGTCAATAGGGGGCAGCTTGTATTCTTCCAGCTTAATCTTCGGTTTTTTAAAAAGACCGTTCAGCATGTGTTACTCCTTTGAGATGTTAAGCGGAAATTTCCCGGCTTTCTCTTTTTTGCATAAAGTCTGTGGCGTACTGGCCCGATTGAAACTCCTCGGAGGCCAGAAGCTCCATCTGCAAATCTGCCGTATGCTCAATGCCGCCGATGACCAGCTCGCAAAGGGCCGCCTGCATTTTGCGGATGGCCTCTTCCCTGGTTCTGGCGTGGACGATGAGTTTGCCCACCATGGAATCGTAAAAGGGCGGCACCACGTAATCCTGATACAAAGCCGTGTCGAAGCGCACCCAAGGCCCGCCCGGCACATGCAAAAGCGTTACCTTGCCGCAGCTTGGGAGGAAATTTTTCCGCGGGTCCTCGGCGTTGATGCGGCATTCAATGGCACTGCCCGAAAGGCAAATGTCCTCCTGGGTAAAGGAAAGGGGATAGCCTGCGGCAAGGCGGATTTGCCATTTGACTATATCAACGCCGGTGACCATTTCGGTGACGGTGTGTTCCACCTGCAGCCGTGTATTCATCTCCATAAAATAGAAATCGTTGTCGGCATCCATCAAAAATTCCAACGTTCCCACGCCTACATAGCCGCAGGCTTTAGCTGCTTTGCAGGCCATTTCGTTGAGTTTTTCCCGCATTTCCTCGGAAACGGCGGGGGAGGGGCTTTCTTCGATGAGCTTTTGGTTCCGCCGTTGTATGGAGCACTCTCGCTCGCCCAACGAAACGACATTCCCTTGTTTGTCGGCCAAAATTTGCACCTCAATATGGCGCACAGGGGAGAGATACTTTTCCATATACAAAGCGCCGTCGCCGAAGGCCGCCTTGGCTTCGGAGGAAGCGGCGGCAAAGGCGCTTGCAAGCTCGTCGGGATGCTGTATCAAACGGATGCCGCGGCCGCCGCCGCCCGATCGGGCTTTTAACAGGAGGGGATACCCGATCTGTTCGGCAAGTTTTTTAGCGCTTTCCGCCGTTTCCACATCTTCTGCGCCGGGGATAACGGGAATTCCGGCATCGCGCATGGTTTTTTTGGCCTGTTCCTTGTCGCCCATGGCGGCAATGATAGAGGCGGAAGGGCCTATGAAGGCTAAGCCGCATTTTTCACAAAGGGCGGCAAACCGGGGGTTTTCAGAAAGAAGCCCATAGCCCGGATGGATTGCCGACGCGCCGGACAGCATAGCGGCCGACAAAATTGACGCCATGTTCAGATAGCTGTCTTTCGCAGGGGCAGGGCCGATGCAGTAGCTTTCGTCGGCTAAGCTGGCATGGAGGGCGTTGCGGTCGGCCTCGGAAAACACGGCCACCGTGGCAATCCCCATTTCCTTGCAGGCCCTAATGATGCGAACGGCAATCTCGCCGCGGTTGGCAATCAGAATCTTGGTAAACATGCGTCACCTCATTTGGTTTCCCGGATCAACGCAAAGGAAAATTTGCCGGATACGGCCTCTTTTTCGCCCGCATCTGTCATAACGACGCCTTTTCCTTCGGCAAAATAGAAGGGGGCTTTGCTTCTTGTAATCCGGCAGGTAAACGTAAGCTTGCTTCCGGGCAAAACCTTCTCTCGGAAACGTATGCCGTCCAGTCCCGTAAAATACGGAACGAAAGAGCCTTCTTCCCCCGACACCTGCTCAGACAGCAAAACGCAGCAGGTTTGCGCCAGCATTTCACAAAGAATGACCCCGGGTACTACCGGGTTTCCCGGAAAATGCCCCTGCAAAAACCATTCGTCGCCTTTTACGGTATAGGTGCCGACGGCAGTATTGTCGTCCGTTTTTTCCGCGCCGTCTAATAAAAGCATGGGCGGCCGATGGGGAAGAAGCGAAAAAAGCTCAGTCTGGTTCATGTTTACCCTACCCTTTCTATCTATCTCAGCGGTTTTACGCCGGCGCTATCTTAAACAGCGTCTGAGAGTATTCTACAATCTCGCCGTTATTTACGCAAACGTCGATAATTTGCCCGTCTTCCTCGGCGGTGATTTCGTTCATAATCTTCATGGCTTCCAAAATGCAAAGCACATCGCCCTTTTTGACAACAGCGCCGGGGCGCACAAAAGGCTCGGCACCGGGAGAGGGGGCCTCATAGAACACGCCGATCATAGGGGACTTGATTTCTTTTAAGTTGGTATAATTAATGCCCGCCGGAGGAACATCCGCGGAAGGAACAGCAGGAGACAGAGGGGAAGCACAGGCCGGCGGCTCCCCTTCCATAGATACTTGCGAAGGGGATACACTTTTCTCCAGCCGGATTCTCGTTCCTTCCTCCTCGATTTCCAGCAGAGTCAGGGAGGATTCCTCCAGCATACGCACCAGCTCTCTGATTTGTTGAAGCTTCATGGATCTCCTCCTTATAGGGGCCTTACGGCAAGGACGGCATTGTGTCCGCCAAAGCCGAGGGAAATGGAAAGGCCTAGGGAAACGGAAGTTTTGCGCGCTTTGTGGGGGATATAGTCTAAATCGCATTCCTCATCCGGCTCGTTTAAACCAATGGTGGGCGGTAAAACGCCGTTTTTCACAGCAAGAACCGTGGCCACCGCCTCCGCCGCCCCTGCCGCGCCCAGCATATGCCCCGTCATGGACTTAGTGGAGCTGATCATGGCAGCATAGGCCCCGTCGCCCAGGGCCAGTTTGATGGCCTTGGTTTCCGTTTTGTCGTTTAGGGGGGTGCTGGTGCCGTGGGCGTTAATATAAATCCGGTCGTCTTCCTTATGACCGGCTTCTTGCAAGGCAAGTTGTATAGCCTTTGCGGCGCCGCTTCCGTCTTCCACGGGGGCGGTTATATGGAACGCGTCGCAGGTGCTTCCATAGCCGACGATTTCGGCATAGATTTTGGCACCGCGAGAGGCGGCATGTTCGTATTCTTCCAAAACAAGTACGGCGGCACCTTCTCCCAAAACAAAGCCGTCTCGCCGCTTGTCAAAGGGAATGGAGGCGTTTTGCGGATCGTTCCGGGTGGTAAGCGCCATGCAATTGGCAAAGCCGGCAATGGAAAGGGGCATAACCGCCGCTTCCGACCCGCCGGCCAAAATGGCGTCGGCATAGCCGTGGCGGATGGCACGGAAGGCCTCGCCGATGGAGTGAGTGCCTGTGGCGCAGGCCGTTACCGTGGAAAGGCAGGGGCCTTTGGCGTTAAACCGAATGGCAATGGTGCCTGCGGCGATGTTGGCAATCATCATGGGCACAAACAGCGGGGAAACCCGTCCCGGCCCTCTGGTTAACAGCTTTTCGCTTTCGTTAAAAAAGGTATTT
>DUUG01000369.1 GCA_012841675.1 Clostridiales bacterium | reverse complement strand
TTTCCGCGCCTAAATCGGCGCCAAAGCCGGCTTCCGTTACCACCACATCCGCCATCTTAAGTGCCAGCCGCGTAGCCCGCAGCGAGCTGCAGCCGTGGGCAATATTGGCAAAGGGCCCGCCGTGCATAAGACAGGGCGTTCCTTCAAGCGTTTGCACCAAGTTGGGCTTAATAGCATCGGCCAACAGCACAGCCAACGCCCCTTCTGCAGACAGCTCATGGGCGAACACAGGCGTATCGTCTGCCCGGAAGGCAATCACCATGCGGCCAAGACGCTGTTTTAAGTCTTCCAGGTCTTTTGCCAAGCACAAAACGGCCATAACTTCGCTGGCCGCAGTGATGACAAACCCGTCTTCCCGCGGAACACCGTTTATCGGGCCACCAAGGCCGATTACAGTATTGCGCAAAGCACGGTCGTTCATGTCCATGCAACGGGTAAAAACAATACGGCGTGGATCTATGTTTAAAGCATTGCCCTGATGTATATGATTGTCAATCATGGCGCAAAGGAGGTTGTTTGCCGTCGTAATGGCATGGAGGTCGCCTGTAAAATGAAGGTTGATCTCTTCCATGGGGACAACCTGTGCGTATCCGCCACCGGCCGCTCCGCCTTTGACGCCAAACACAGGGCCTAATGACGGCTCACGCAGGGCAATGACCGTCTTTTTCCCTAAAAGGGACAGTCCGTCACCTAGTCCCACCGTAGTTGTGGTCTTTCCTTCCCCGGCGGGGGTAGGATTAATGGCAGTGACTAAAACAAGTTTTCCATCGGGCTGATCCGATAAACGGGCAAACGCCGCGTCATCTATCTTAGCTTTATATTTCCCATAGGAAATCGTTTCATCCGGTAAAATCCCGGCTTTTTGTGCAATTTCCTCTATCGGGCGAAGGTTGGCAGCCCGGGCAATGGCAAGGTCATTCTGCATGATTCCGGCTTCTTCCTCTCGCAAGTAGTATTTATTTTTTGCTGCTGATGAGCGAGGTCGACACGGAAACCAGTACAGTAGCCACCGCATAGGTCCAAAAGCCGATAAACGTTATGCCCGGCGCGATTTTTATCGACAGCCAAACCATCAGCACATTGATCAAAAAAGAAGATATCCCCATGGTGATACAGCCAATAGGCAACGTCAGAAATTGCATGATGGGGCGAAGGGTGCTGTTAATGAGTCCGAGAACGACCGCCGCGGCAGCGAGCGAACTATAGCTGTCAATGACAGTTTTCGCCGGGAACAAAAAGGTTGTAACCCAAAGCGCCACAAAACAAGCGACACATCGTAGAAGAAAGCGCAAGAACAGACCCCTCCTATCTCTTTTCCCAATCCCTCGGTTCCATTTTGAAGGAAGCAAATCCTCTGGTAAGCTTCCAGGTTTTGGTAACAGTGGTTTTTCCAATCACATATACGTCTGGATCCAACAGTTCTTCTTCCAAGGCGCGGAGGTTATCTTCCATGTCTCCCGCACGGGTAAAAACCGCATGATAAGCTTCGTGCTTTTCCGGCATAGCATAGCTTCTCCAAGCAAAAAACAACCCAATGCCCCAAAGAAGCAGCAGACCAACGGAAAAAGCAATGTCAGACCGTATATTTTTAAACGCCTGTGAGGTTGCGTCCATGTATAAGGGCAAAAGCAAAGCAGGGTCCATTTCGTGCCCTTGCTTGGCGACGGCTTCCAAAGCAACATCCCGCACATCTGCAGGCAAATAGCCGATAGTACCCTTTTGCGTGTGCAAATCCACAATGGCCGACCGGCGCATAAGCAGCAGGCGGCCGTTTGGAAGCCTTGCAATACTGTATGTGACTAAATCGTTTTCCACATTTAGCCCAGTATCATAAAATCCATCCACTGAAATCTGTACAAAGCAAGATCCGTTTTGGGAAAACCCAAGCCGCTTTAAGGCCGGCTCGACCTTAAACTCCGTAGAAACCTCTCTGTTCATATCAAAGGAGAACGGAACGAGAGCCTGCTTCGGATCGGCAATTGGAGACAGCATATCTGCCGTAATTTCCTGCGGGCCGCGAAAATACATAGCGCTTTTCACCGCAGTCGGCAAGGTATCCAGCAGAAGCACCGGAACAAGAAAAAGGATGGCGATCAAAAGGCGAAC
This sequence comes from Clostridiales bacterium, assembly GCA_012841675.1. Lineage (GTDB taxonomy): Bacteria > Bacillota > Clostridia > Oscillospirales > QAMX01 > DUUG01. Next base: position 3,476 of record DUUG01000369.1, on the reverse strand, counting down.
TCGTCCCACACGCCGGATTTCTGCAAACAGCGTGCTTTTTTCTACCGACCAGTTTTCATCCGGCTTTCGGCCTACAATCTGCTTTCCCATGGGGATCCTCCGTAAGTGTTATTGCTTGCTGACAATTTCCACCGTATCCATGGCAATGACGAGTTCCTCGTCCGTTTCGACGACCATCACGCGAACGCGCGAATCGGGAGTGGAAATATCCACGTTCTTTTCCCGGCTGGCGGCCTTTTCAGCGTCAATTTTAACGCCCATGAATTCCAAACCGCCCAGAATTTCCGGCCGAAGGTCCGTATTGTTCTCGCCGATGCCGCCGGTTAATACAATCACATCCACACCGTTCATCGCCGCCGCATAGGAGCCGATATACTTGCGGACATTATAGGCAAAAATCTGAAGAGCCAGCGCCGCACGTTCATTTCCTGCTTCCTTGGCAGCGTCCAAATCCCGGAAGTCGCTGGAAACGCCGGAAATGCCCAGAACGCCCGATTGTTTGTCCAAAGCGTCGACTACTTCGTTGACCGTTTTGCTTTCCCGGTTACAAAGAACACCGACAATGGCAGGGTCAATGCTGCCCGAACGGGTGCCCATGGGCACGCCTTCTAGCGGCGTCAGACCCATAGAGGTGTCCACGGACTTGCCACCGTCAATGGCCGCCAGGGAAGAACCGTTGCCCAGATGGCAGGTAATCATTTTGAGTTCAGACAAGGGTCTTCCCAAAATTTCAGCCGCCCGTTTCGAAACATACCGATGGGATGTTCCGTGAAAACCGTAGCGGCGGATATCATATTTTTCATAGTATTCGTAAGGAATGGCATACAAATATGCCTTGGGCGACATGGTCTGATGGAATGCCGTATCAAAAACCGCCACCTGCGGCACATCGCCCATAACTTCCGTACAGGCGCGGATGCCAATGAGGTTAGCAGGGTTATGTAGCGGCCCAAGCGGAATGCACTCGGCAATAGCATCCAATACTGCATCGTTAATCAGCACAGAACCTGAGAATTTCTGTCCACCGTGCAGCACTCTATGACCAACCGCAGAAATTTCCTTCATGGACCGAATGACGCCGGTTTCGGGATCTGTCAGTCGTTCCGTAACTATACGGATCGCATCGAAATGGGTATTCATGGGATAATCCATTTCATACGTTTCCCCATTTACCGTATGCTTGTTTTTACCTCCGGGAATACCAATCCGTTCACAAATTCCCTTGGCCAGCACCGTCTGCTTTGACATATCAAATAACTGATACTTAAGCGACGAACTGCCTGCATTGATGACAAGAGTTAACACTTACTCATATCTCCCCTACTCTATTAATGCTTGCTTTTTATTTTATCTTGGGATAAAATAAAGAATCGTACACACAACAATATTAATGATACCTTATTTTTGACATTTTTTCAAGAGGATAAGCCATTTTTTTCAATTGACAGGAGAATATTATGCAGGTTGCCGGAATTATTGCCGAATACAACCCGTTTCACGTTGGTCACCAATATCATATTGCCGAAACTAAGCGAAAATTGCCCGGCGCGGCCGTCATCTGTTTTATGAGCGGCAATTTCGTTCAGCGAGGAGAGCCGGCGCTGCTTCACAAAACAGCCCGAGCAAAGGCGGCCGTTTTAAGCGGCGCTGACGTTGTGTTTGAGCTGCCTGTTTCCGCCGTTTTATCGCCGGCCGAGCGTTTTGCAAAAGCCGGTGTTTGGCTTGCAAAAGCTTGCGGCGTTGTAACCCATTTGTCCTTTGGAAGCGAATGCGGGGATATTGCGCTTCTCCAAAAGGCGGCGTTTGCTTCCAACCAGCCCGAGGTGCACGCGACACGCAGTGCCCTTCTAAAGCAAGGGCTTCCCTATCCCAAAGCTGCCGCGGATGCTTTGCCGGCAGACTTGCAGCCTATTATCCAATCCCCCAATAATCTGCTTGGAATAGAGTATATAAAGGCCATTGCTTCGTTGCAGGCCCATTTCATTCCCATAACGGTTACCCGCAAAGGAAGCGCCCACGACGAACCGGAGGAAACCAAAGCCTTTCCTTCCGCCTCGGCCATTCGCCGTATATACAGAGAAGGAAGAACGCCGCCGGAAGGCGCCCTGCCTCCTGCCATGCTTGCCTCAGTGGAAGAAGAACGGGCCCAGGGGCGCTTTCCCGTAAACCCGGCCTTGCTGGATACGGCCGTTTTGGCCGCATTGCGCCGCGCAGACATCAAGCAGCTCGCAAATCTTCCCGAAGTGTCCGAGGGCTTGGAAAATAGGCTCTTTAAGGCGGCAAGGGATTGCTATACCATAGAAGATTTACTTGCCTCTGTAAAAACCAAACGCTATTCCCTGGCACGGCTTCGCCGTTGCCTGTATGCATGTCTTTTGGGCCTTTCCAAAGCGTCTCAGCGGGCCATGCCGGCCTATCTCCGTGTTTTGGCCGTGTCGGAAACAGGGCGGCAGGTTTTAGCGAACATGCGTAAAATCAGCACGCTACCCGTTGTTACAAAGCCCGCCATGCTGAAAAGATTGAACGGGCAGGCTTACGAGCAGGCACAGTTGGAAGCAATGGCCGACCATCTGTTTGCTTTGGCTTTCCCAAATCCAGGCGCAGGCTCTTCTGTTTCTTTTTTTACCGCCTCGCCATATATTGTCTAATTTACGCATAAGAAAAAAGCACAGAGAAACTTCGTTTCTCTGTGCTTTTGTATCTTTTATTAATCCTCAACGGAAACAACAACGCCGGAACCAACGGTCTTACCGCCTTCACGGATAGCGAAACGGAGACCAGCTTCGATAGCGATGGGAGCAATCATCTCAACATGGATGGTGACATGGTCGCCCGGCATGCACATTTCAACGTCTTCCGGCAGCTTGATGATACCGGTAACGTCGGTGGTGCGGAAGTAGAACTGGGGACGGTAGTTGTCCATAAAAGGAGTGTGGCGGCCGCCTTCTTCCTTGGTCAGAACGTAAACCTGGCCCGTAAAATTGGTGTAGGGCTTAATGGTACCGGGCTTGGCCAGAACTTGACCGCGCTCGATTTCGTCACGGGTAATACCGCGCAGCAAGCAGCCGAGGTTGTCGCCGGCTTCAGCATACTCGAGGGTCTTGCGGAACATTTCGATGCCGGTGACAACGGCCTTGCGGGATTTTTCCTTCAGGCCAACGATTTCAACTTCCTCAGACAGGCGGAGAGTACCGCGCTCAACACGGCCGGTGGCAACGGTGCCGCGACCCGTGATGGTCATAACGTCTTCAACAGACATGAGGAAAGGCTGATCAGCCTTACGGTCGGGAGTGGGAATGAAGCTGTCAACAGCATCCATCAGCTCATAAATGGGCTGATACTCAGGAGCGGAAGGATCCTTAGACGCGCATTCCAGAGCCATCAGAGCGGAACCGCGGATGACGGGCGTGTCATCGCCGGGGAACTCGTACTTGTTGAGAGCATCGCGAACTTCCATTTCAACCAGCTCAAGCAGC
>DUUG01000368.1 GCA_012841675.1 Clostridiales bacterium | reverse complement strand
GTCTCCTTTCGGGAGGTACTGCGTTTTGTGACAAAAGCATTGTACCAGAAAGGCTGACGGGTCCTCAACTTTCATTTAACTTTACAATACGATTTGCCATATAAGGAGGAAATTGCATGAAACTGGGTGTACTGACAGTGCTTTTCGGCAATAAAACGCTGAAGGAAACGGTCACCTATCTAAAGGGACTGGGTGTGGAAGCCATTGAGATCGGCTGCGGCGGATATCCCGGCAAGAGCCACTGCGATCCGGAGGTTCTGCTTGCGGACGAGGCGGCGTTCAATGAATTTATGCAGACGATTGCCGACTCCGGCTTAATCGTATCTGCCTTATCCTGCCATGGGAATATGGTGCATCCTGACAAGGCCGTGGCGGATGCGTACATCAAGGATTTCAAAAATGCCATCTTGCTTGCCGAAAAGATGGGCATCGACCGGATTAATACGTTTTCCGGCTGTCCCGGCGATGCGCCCGGTGCTAAATATCCCAACTGGGTAACTTGCCCTTGGCCGGAGGATTTTCTTGCCATTTTGGATTACCAGTGGAACGAAGTGCTGATTCCCTTCTGGAAAGACATGGCGGCATTTGCCAAGAGCCACAATGTGGATAAGATTGCGCTGGAAATGCATCCGGGCTTCTGCGTTTATAACCCTGAAACTCTGCTCCGCCTGCGGGATGCCGTTGGCGACATTATCGGCGCCAACTATGATCCTTCCCATCTGGTTTGGCAGGGCATGGATCCCGTTGCCACCATTCGCGAGCTGAAGGGTGCCATCCATCATGTGCATGCCAAAGACGTGAAGGTGGATCCTTACAACACGGCCAAAAACGGCGTTCTCGACACCAAGCACTATGGAGACGAAGCCAACCGGGCTTGGATTTTCCGTTCTGTGGGCTTTGGTATGGACGAGTCCATGTGGCGCGCGATTATGAGCGAGTTGGTACTGGCCGGCTATGACCATGTGGTTTCCATTGAGCATGAAGACAGCCTTATGTCTCCTGAAGAAGGTCTGGAAAAGGCCGTTGCCCTTTTGAAGGGTGTTCTGATTCGGGAAGGAAAGCCGAAGGAAATTTGGTGGGCATAAGTATTAAAACAAACCGCGTCTGGACAAAGTGTCCGGGCGCGGTTTTTTCAGAAGTATTGACAAAAAAGGAAATACATATTAATATATAATTTACAGGAGCACAACACATTCGATATACAATTTCGATATTTTTTTAAATCCCCCGCAGATCATTCTACCATTCCATTGTAGGCATTCCATCGGTTTGCCGACAATGTTTACATAAATGGGAGTTCAACAAAATGATTTATGGAGGGACAGTAATGAGGACACGTAATCGATCGGTTGCTTGGCTCTTGATTCTGTTCATGCTGGTGGTCTTGATTTCCGGCTGTACCAAGAGCGGAGAAGATGAGGAAACTACTTCCCCCACGACCCAAACCGAGGCACCGGCCCCTGTGACCACGACGGTAGAAAAGGTAACATATGGCGGAAGGGAATTTTCCATCTCTTACGCCGGCTACTTCCCGATCAAAAATGCGGACGGAAGCTATCAAAGCTCTCTGGATGAGGAATGGGATGCAGCTTACCGCGATCTGGAAGACCGGCTGGACATCAAGATTATCTATGTCCCGCTGCCTGAGGGAGATGCCCTCGAACACTTGACGGCCGCCGCCATGTCGGGTACCGTGCTGGCCGATTTGATTCGGACACGGCAGAACACATATTGGCCGGCTG
>DUUG01000367.1 GCA_012841675.1 Clostridiales bacterium | reverse complement strand
TAACGGCACTGGAATCCAACCGCAGTGATCAGGCCTGCTTCCTCAATGGCATCGGCGATTTCTTTGGCCATATCCCAGTTTAAGGCAATGGGTTTCTCCACAAAAAACGGAATTTTTCTGGAAATCAGTTCTCTTTCCATGGGCCCATGCTCCGTAGGCGGAACACAAAGAAATACCATATCAGGGTTGGTTTCATCCAGCATCTTCCAAAAATCTGTGTACGCTTTTCCGCCTGCTTGGGCAGCAAACTTTTCCGCTCTTTCTAAAATCAAATCGCAAAACCCAACAGATTCCACCAAATTGCCAAACTGCAGAATATGACCCAGGTGATACTGACCAATGCCGCCGCAACCAACTAACGCCAGTTTTTTCATAAATTTCATCCTTTCTGATTCGCAGATGTAATTATAATGCCAAAATTCGATCCATTTGTTCCGATACTTCCTTGTAGAAGGTGGTTATATCCTCGTATTTGCGCGTGGGAAACACTTCCGCCGTAAGCGGCCCTTCGTAACCTGCTTGCCGCAGGGCGGGAATGACGCGGCTCCAGTTCACATTGCCGGCCCACAAATCGACGAAATCGCCGCCGGTGTAGAATCCGCCCTTGCGGGCAAAATCCTTCACATGCACTTTTACAATGCGGCTACCTAAAATTTCAATCCACGATTCCGGGAAGGAGGCGGCAACCACGTTGCCGACGTCAAAATACGCCCCCAAATTCGGGCAATCCAACCGGTCGATCATGTCACGCATGTCAAAGGGCGACAGGAAAAAGCCGTTCCACACGTTTTCGAGCCCGACTTTGACATTTCCTTTGGCAATCAGAGGTTTCATTTCCGAAAGGGTTTCGAACACGTTTTCGTATGCCGACAAAATGGTCTGCCCGTCATAATAGTTTCCGCCGGGAACCACTAAAACCCCGTCTGCCCCCAGTGCTTGGGCGAATTCCAGCTGTTTTTCCAAGAGAGCTTTGGCAAAATCCCGATCCTCTTTTTTGAGAGAGCCGAGCTTGCTGCCATATAAAGAGGTTGAAAGGCTGCAAATCATTAGTCCCGCTTCGTCGGCCATGGCTTTCATCTCGGCAAGCTCAGCTTGGGAGGTTTCCATGGTTAAACTGTGTTGGGAAGCGTCGGGCTTGTCAATGTTCAGCTCGATTCCGGCGAAACCGGCTTTTTTTACTTCCCGAAACATCTCCAAAAACCCGGTTTTTCCGTCGATAGACCACGCATTGATCGCTTTATACATATGCATTCTCCCCTATTCTATCGCAATGACTGTATGAATATCCAAACGATCGATCTGCACTGTCAGCATTCCATTGTCATAGGACCAGAAGGGAACGGTTCTTTCAGGCAAAAAGACGACTTGCTGCGGTTTATTGCAAGAAATTTGCACCGTTAAATCATAAAGAGGCGGGATTTCATCAAAACTCCTCTGTCGCTCTTCTGCATGGGCACCGCCGATGTTTAAAAGGTTAATGAAAGTATGTCCTTCCTTTTCCATCCAAAGGGGCAAGACCAAATGAGAACCAATCACACGCATGGCTTTGCCCGCAAAGGCTGCAAGTTGCCTTTCTGCAAAACGGCGCAAAACCACCGAAGGCTCTTTCTCATAAGCACGGCCTAAGTCAAACATAACAGCTTGGATTTTTCCGTTGCCGTATGGTTTTTCCAAAGAAAGGTTCACTTTTTCACCCATGTCCGTTTGAAGCAAGCCAAAGCCTGTGCCCTTTTCGGTCGAAGCACGCATATACCGCTGTTTGATGGGCGCAAAATCCCCTTCGTCTTCTACATAGATAACGTCGGAGTCTGTTATTTCTCCGGAAATATTGATTTCGTCGACGAACAACCGCAAGGTATCCGGCCCCCAGAGGGCCAATGTGCCGCCGTTTTGGGCGT
>DUUG01000366.1 GCA_012841675.1 Clostridiales bacterium | reverse complement strand
GATGCCTATTGCTGTGATGGACTACACCACTTACAACATGATTAGTCTTTCCGCGCCGGAAATCCGTGGACTGTGGAAGTTTGCTCTGGTGCCCGGCTTAGAGCGTGTGGACGAAAACGGCAATACCTACATTGACCGGTCCGTTGCTGCTTCTGGCGCAAGCTGTATTATGCTTCAGAAATCCACTAAGAAAGAAAAAGCATGGGAATTCATGAAATGGTGGACCAGCACGGAGACCCAGTCCCGCTATGCAGTCGAAATCGAAAGCATTATAGGTACGGCTTCCCGGTATCCCTCTGCGAATATGGAGGTTATGTACCTCCAGCCCTGGTCAGCCGAAGAAGCTCGCATCCTGAACGAACAGCGCTATTGGGCGAAGGGTATTCCGGAAGTTCCGGGCGGATACTTCACCACACGTCACATGGAAAACGCCTTTAAGCGCGTTGTAAACGATGTTTATGATGCAAGAGAAACCCTTCTCGACTATCTTGACGACATTAATGCCGAGTTGACCAACAAACGGAAAGAAATGGGACTTACCTATAACGAACGATTCTCTAAGGATTAAGGAGGGCATAAGTCTTGAGCATGATTCATTCACCTGCTGCGGAAGCCGCCGCTCCACAGGGGACTTCCGCTTGGCAGAACATCAAGCGGTATCTGGCCTATAAATGGAAGGAAATCAAGAAAGCCAGAACCTACTACTTGTTTGTACTGCCCTACGCACTGATCTTTTTCACCTTTACAGTAATTCCGGTTATTATTTCCATTTACTTGAGCTTTACCACGTTTAACATGATTCAAGTCCCCCGGTTTGTTTTCATTGAGAACTACTACAAGCTGTTTATGGCCGATGAGTTGTTCTTGGAAGCCATTAAGAACACTATGCTCATCTCCACCATTACAGGACCGGTTGGCTATCTGCTTTGTCTGATGTTTGCGTGGCTGTTGAACGAAATGCCGCCTAAGTTCCGTGCGGTGCTTACACTTTTGTTCTATGCCCCTGCTTTGACGCAGACATCGACCATCTTTACGTTCATCTTCTCCGGCGACGCCCAGGGACTTTTGAACTCAACGCTGCTTCGCTGGACCGTTATCGTTTCTCCGGTTCAGTGGCTGGCCAACGAGGCAACGATTCTACCCTGTATCCTTGTGGTTATTCTCTGGCTCAGTCTTGGAACGAGCTTCCTGTCCTTTATCGCTGGCTTCCAAGGCGTTGACAGAGAACAGTATGAGGCCGGAGCCATTGACGGTATCAAAAACCGTTGGCAGGAGCTTTGGTATATTACCCTGCCCAACATGAAACAACAGATGATGTTCGGTGCCGTTATGAGTATTACCGGCTCCTTCGGCATGGGTGCTGTCATTACGCAGTTGGTCGGCTTCCCGAGTCCCAACTACGCAGCGCACACCATTGTCCATCATTTGGAAGACTACGGCAATATTCGTTTTGAAATGGGCTATGCATCCGCCATTGCCACGATCTTGTTCTTGATCATGGTTACGGCCAACAAGCTGGTTCAGTCGATGCTCAGAAAGGTGGGAACTTAAATGGCTGCAAGAGAAATGGTTGAAAAACCAAAGGTGCGCCGCTTCCACTTTTTTACCCAAAAAGCCGGCAGCCGTGTTAGCCGTTCTACGTCTGGTGACCTTGGCGTCCTGATCTTCTTGTTAATTATGGGCGCTTTGATGGCAATTCCGCTTTATTTTTCCATTGTTCAGTCTTTGAAACCTTCTGACGAGTTGTTTATGTTCCCGCCTCGTCTGTATGTTCGCAATCCAACCTCCCAGAACTATGCGGACTTGTTCCGTCTGATGTCGGGTTCTTGGATTCCGTTCTCCCGTTATATCTTTAATACCGTTATGATTACCGGTGTCGGCACCTTCGGACACATTATTCTGGCTTCTTTGGCGGCGTATCCGCTGGCCAAGTATGTGTTCCCCGGTTCCAAGGCGTTCTCTAAAATGGTTGTGTTCTCCCTTATGTTTAACGCAACCGTTACAACGATCCCCGGCTATATTGTAATGGCAACTTTGGGCTGGATTGACACCTATTGGAGCCTGATCGTCCCGGCGTTCGGTATGTCACTGGGTCTGTATCTCATGCAGAGCTTTATGTACGATTTGCCCGATGCGCTCTTTGATGCGGCAAAGATCGACGGCGCTCCTGAAAGGGTCATTTTCTGGAAGATCGTCATGCCCAACGTCAAGTCCGCGTGGCTGACGCTGATGATCTTCTCTGTACAAAGTCTCTGGAACATTAACAATGGTATGTACATCTACAGCGAGCCGCTGAAAACGCTTCCCTATGCGATTTCGCAGATCGTTAGCGGCGGTATTGCCCGTGCGGGTGCTTCGGCTGCGGCTTCGGTCATTATGATGATCGTACCTATCGTTGTATTCGTGATTTCCCAGAGTAACGTAATCGAAACTATGGCTAAGTCCGGTATCAAGGAATAGGAGGTCGAACCAACATGAAACGGATAGCAAAACTGCTTCTAACAAGTTTGCTCTGCGTTATATTTGCGGTGCCGGCCTTCGCCGCTCCTCCGATGCAGGGCTACATCTACAATGCCGACCAGGTTCCTGTTCCCTCCCCCATGGCGTACACCTTCTCGCGGGAGCTCATCGGGGCGGACTACGGTATCGGAAACTTTTCGGAACCGCAGGATATGGCGGTCGGTAAGGATAATTACCTTTATATTCTTGACTCAGGCAATAACCGTCTCATCATTTTTGATGAAGAGTTGAATCTACGGGCTAACCTGGATCGCTTCCGCTACAATGGAGAAACATTGACGCTGAACGGTCCGAAGGGTCTGTACATTTACGAGTATGACGGCAAGAAAATGATTTACATTGCCGATACGGAAAACCAACGGATTATCCGTACGGACACTAAAGGCAACGTGGACAGGGTGTTCAATAAGCCCTACATTGACTTGCTGGATCCTGAGACGCCGTTCTATCCCACGAAGCTGGTGGTAGACCGTGCAGAAAGAATGTTCATCGTATGCCGTAACATTAACCGCGGTTTAGTAAAACTGAAGGCAAACGGCGATTTTGACAGTTTCTTTGGCGCTCCGAAGACAACGATTTCTCCCTTGATGATCATTCTGCGTACCATCTTTACGCGGGAACAGGTACGAAAGCTGCAAAGCACTGTTCCGACGGAGTATTCCAACGTGACGTTTGACAACCAAGGATTTATTTACGCCACCATTGCACAGAACGACCGTCAAAAGTTCTTTGCCACATTTGACACGAAACCTACCGACAAGGACGATCGTGCTAAAGTTACTGCCATTCGTAAGCTTGCGGCGGACGGAACGGATATTCTGATCCGTGCGGGTATGTTCCCGCCGGTTGGCGACTTATCCGTTTACAGCCGGACTTCGATTGAGTCGGCAGTGGCTGGTGAAGCGAGATTCCATGATGTTGTCGTCAACGAGTACGGCATTTATTCCATGTTGGACACCAACCGTTGCAAGGTGTTTACTTACGACACGGAAGGAAACCTCTTGCATATTATTGGAAACAGCAGTCAGCAAAAGGGTACCTTTACCCAGCCTACGGCTGTGGAGTTTTTGGGTGACCAGATTCTCGTGCTGGAGGGAAGATACTCAACCGTAACTTTCTTCCGACCCACCGACTATGGTGACGCCAT
>DUUG01000365.1 GCA_012841675.1 Clostridiales bacterium | reverse complement strand
GGTTTCCTTGGCATATTGGGGGCTTACGGTGGTGATTTTATCAGCGTGTAGAAGCCCCGCTTTGAGCATATTGGCCTCTCCGTAAAATTCCAGCACTTCGGAGGTAAAAAACTCATCCGGCAAACCGGTTAAATGCCGCATAAGATCTATCGAAAACTGCCCCTGATATTTAAGGTTATGCACGGTCAAAACCGTTTTTGGCGAAGATGCATCCTTTAATAAAACGGGCAAAAGTGCCGTTTGCCAATCGTTACAGTGGAGAATGTCCGGTTTGAAATCCCCCAAGTGGTCTAAAGACGCCAAAACGGCATAGGCAAAATAGACGTTTTTCTCCGCTTCAAACTCGCCGTACCCGTAGATGCTATCGCCGAAAAACTCCTCATTGTCGATAAAATAGACGGTAGTTCCCCGGAAAGGCAAGCGAAAAAGCCCGACATACTTCTCTTTTCCGCCTACAAACACCGAAAAACTCTCCATAAACTCCATATCGGAGGTGTATTCGGCGGGAATCACCCCGTATTTGGGCAGAATCAGCCGGGCATCGGCTCCCCGCTCGGTAAGGGCAACCGGCAGGGAACCCACCACATCTGCAAGCCCTCCCACCTTGGCAAAGGGAGCTGCCTCGGAGGAAACAAAAAGTATCTGCATAGTCTTTCCTTTCCCGTCTATACTACCATTCCCTTGGCCACTACGACCGGATGGGACTCTTGACCCATAAGCCGTTTTCCATAGCGCACCACTACGTTTTTATCCAACACCACATAGTCAAGGGTTACATTGGTCTGGATATAAGAGTTCTGGTTTAAAATGCTGTTGGTAACGGTTGCGCCCTCTTCGACTCTAGCACCTCGGAACAGAACGCTATTTTCCACCGTTCCGTCAATGAAGCAGCCGTCGGCCACAAGAGAGTTTTTCACCTTCGCATTGGACCCGTAAATGGTCGGAACCTGGTCTTTTACCTTGGTATAGATGGGGTGTTTAGAGTTGAACAGTTCCCGGCAAATGTTGGGATCCAAAAGGGCATGGTTTTCCCGGAAGAAGGAGGATACAGAATCCACCCGCCCCACATATCCGTTAAACGGCACAGCATGAATCTTCAGTATGGACAAGTTTCGAATCAAAACGTCCATGACAAAGTCGCTCTGCCCTCTGGCAAGGCAGCGGCGGATTTGATATTCCAAAAAGCTCTTTTCCATAAAGTAAACGCCCATGGAGAGCTTGCCCGAAGACATGCCCGCATAGCCCGATTCAATGTCTGTGACGCGGCCGTTCTCATCGGTGATAAGCGAAACGTGCTTCGGCGGATACGCCCCCGCCCCGAAGGGACGGTGATACAAAATCGTAACATCCGCGCCCGACTTAATATGCGCCTCGTGCAGCTCATAGAAGGTTGTATTAAAAAGCAGGTTGCTTCCTGCCAGAACCACATACCGCTGGCTTGAATTGTATAAAAAGTCCATAATACCGTTTAGCACGTGCAGTGTACCGTTGTTGACGGCCTGCTGCATCCCGGTAATGTAGGGAGGAAGAATGGAAAGCCCGTCCTTTTTGCGGTTTAAATCCCACTCCTTGCCGGAGCCTAAATGGTCCATCAAAGAGCGGTAATTGGAATGGGTCGTCACACCCACGCGGGAAATTCCGGAATTGACCATGTTGGAAAGGATAAAGTCAATTAAACGGTAGCTGCCGCAGACAGGCAAAGCCGCCACAGGGCGATGCATGGTAAGCTCACCTAAAAGTGCATCGTCTTCCAGACCCGTCATAATAATACCCATGGTATCGATCATGGTCAGATTCCTCCCTTCTCCGTCTCGTTGGGCATGACAATGCTTCCTTCCACGGAAACCTCGCGCCCGATTTGCGCATGCGAGCCGATGACGACCCCTTCGCTGATGATGGTCAGCCCGTCCTCGCAGTAGCGGCTTTTGGGCAGTATATGGGTGGGCGTATCGCTTCCGATAACGGCGTATTCTCCGATTACGGCATCCTCTGCGATGACAGCCTTATGCACCTTGGCACCCTTTTTAATGACTGCCCTTGGAAACACGATAGAGTCCGTAACCTCGGCCCCCTCCTCCACCACCACACCGGTAAAAAGCACCGAATGGTTGACCCGGCCATACACCTGACAGCCTTCGGTAATACAGCTATTCTGCACCTCGGCAGAGTCGGCGATAAAATGGGGCGGAGAACCTGTGTTTCTGGAATAGATGCGCCAAGAGGTGTCGTACAGGTTCAGCGTCGGCGATTTGCCAAGCATATCCATGTTGGCGGCCCACAGGCTTTGAATGGTTCCCACATCTTTCCAGTAGCCTTCAAACCGATAGGCATACAAGGCCCTTTCGTCGCGCAGCATGGCCGGAATCAAGTCGTGTCCAAAGTCCTTGGTGCTCTTTTCGTTGGCCTCGTCATCCAGAAGGTATTCCCGAAGGCGAACCCAGTTAAAAATATAAACGCTCATGCTGGCCAACGTACTTTTGGGATTGGCCGGTTTTTCTTCGAAGGCAAAAATCCGCTGATTTTCATCGGCGCTTAAAATACCGTAACGGCTAGCTTCTTCAAGCGGCACATCAATAACGGCAATCGTGGCTTCGGCGCCGTTTTCTTTGTGGGCGGAGAGCATTTTGCGGTAGTCCATCTTGTAAATATGGTCTCCAGACAGAACCAGCACATATTCCGGCGAAAACTGCTCAATAAAGGAAATATTCTGGTATATGGCGTTGGCCGTGCCTTTATACCACTCGCCGCCTTTGTTCCGCTGAAACGGAGGCAGCACATACACGCCGCCGTGGATTCGGTCCATGTCCCAAGACTGACCGCTGCCGATATACGTGTTCAACTCAAGGGGCTGATACTGCGTCAACACGCCCACCGTGTACATGCCGGAGTTGGCGCAGTTGCTTAGGGGAAAGTCAATAATGCGGTATTTTCCTCCGAAGGGAACAGCAGGCTTCGCTACACGCTTGGTCAAGGCGCCCAGCCGGCTTCCCTGACCCCCTGCCAGGATCATAGCGACACATTCACAGTGCGGCATGGAAACACTCTCCTTTTGAAATACTTATATAACCCTTTTAAATTGCCAAGAAAGATAACACTTCAGCCGGAATTTCGTTTTCTTCCGGCAGTGTTTCAAGCCGGTATATCAGCGCCGAAAGGGGCGGAAGCGCCATATCTAAAGAATACGGTTTGTCGCCATAGCTTGCAGGGCTTGTCCTCACCTGCTCCGGCACATATTGACCATTTCCGAAAAACTCTTTCCGGTCGCTGTTTAACAAAAGCTTGCAGGCTGTCGGTTTCATTATCGACAAGCGGTAGTTTTGATAATATGACGGGGAAAAATTCACAACAACAAGAAGGCTGTCCCCCGTTTCCCGGCTGGTTCGGGTATACGCAATCACATTGCGGTCGGCATCGTCTACCTTCACCCAGGAAAAACTTGCCCAGCCTGCCCCATCGTCCCACAAAGCAGGCTCTGCATTGTACAACGCACCAAGGGTTTTCACAAAGGCAAGCATCTTTCGATGGCTTTCGTAATCTTCCAAAAACCAGTCTAAGCTTTGGGAAAAACGCCATTCGATAAATTGCGCAAACTCTCCGCCCATAAACAAAAGCTTTTTGCCCGGCTGCGTAAACATATACGCATAATATGCCCGCAAAAGGGAAAATTTTTCATCGTACGCCCCCGGCATTTTATCTAGAAAGCTTTTCTTGCCGTGGACGCATTCATCATGGGACAAGGGAAGAACAAATTGCTCATCAAAGGCATACACAAGGGGAAAAGTCAGCTTCTGGTGATAATACCGCCTGTCCGGGGCAGGCGTTTGCACATAGGATAGGGAATCGTGCATCCAGCCCATATTCCATTTATAGTGGAAACCAAGGCTTTCCGAAGGATCTCCCGTTACCTTGGGGAAAGCCGTTGCCTCCTCTGCGATCATCAAAGCGGCAGGGTGCTTGCGGCGCACCTCGCGGTTTAGAAGGCGCAAGAATTCCACTGCCTCCAAATCCTCGCGCCCGCCTCGGATGTTAGGCGAAAACCGGTCTCTCCCAAAATCCAAATACAGCATAGAGGAAACGGCATCTACGCGAAGCCCGTCCACATGATACTCTTTAAGCCAGAAAAGGG
>DUUG01000364.1 GCA_012841675.1 Clostridiales bacterium | reverse complement strand
GTGATTTCCGGTATGGAGGTTGTGGACGCCATTGTTTCTGTGCCCACCGACCGTGCCGACCGCCCCATCCAAGACCAACGCATGAAGAAGGTTACGGTAGACTGCAGGGGGGGCACCTATGCAGAACCCCAAAAACGATAAACTTTCGCAGATTGTTTCCCGAAGAAATGCCTTACATTTGACAAACGCCGTTGTTCTAGCCGCTGTCACCGGGATCCTCATCTGGGCCGCAGGCCGTTTTCCTGCGGTGGTGGAATCGGTCTATCGGCCGTTTTCCCGGTTTATTCTAAACATTCTGGCATGGATTACCAACATTGTGCCCATCTCCCTTGCGGAGATTTTGCTTTGCATCCTGGCAATCATAGGAGTTGTGGCCGTTGGATATCTTATTATACGCCTGATTACGGGGCCTAAGCGCCTGTCGGTGTTTTTTTCCTGGCTTGTGCGGGTTCTTTCGTTTGCGGCTTCCTTAGTGTTTGCTTTTTACCTTCTTTGGGGCTTAAATTACCATGCGCCGCCCCTGGCGGAAACCCTTTCTCTGTCCGTGCAGCCGCGAAGCCAGGAAGAGCTGGCAAATCTTACGCGCTATTTGGCGGAAAAGGCAAATGCTTTAGCGGTCATAATAGAGCGGGACGAGGACGGTTCCGTTGCTGCCGGCACATGGAAAGACATGGCTCATGCCGTAGCGGAGGAGTTTTCTCATGTAACGGGCCGGCCCGAAATGCCGGTAAAGCCTATTTTATTGTCTAAACCTCTTTCGTATATGCAGACTTCAGGCGTTTTTACTCCCTACACAGGAGAGGCCAACGTAAACACGAATAACGTGGCCACAGACCTTCCCTTTACTATGGCCCACGAGCTGGCACACCGGTATGCCATTGCGCCGGAAAACGAAGCCAACTTCTTTGCTTTTTACGCCCTGCACAATAGCGACTCGCCATTGCTTTCTTACAGTGCTTATCTGTCTGCTTTGCGTTCGGCTCACAACGCGCTGGCATCCGCCAACTACGATTTATTTGCGGAAACTACTGCAACATATCACGAACTCGTTCTGCTTGACCTACGGGAGTACAGCCGCCACTGGTCAAGCTATGAGGGGAAAGTTGCCGAGGCTTCGGCCAAGGTCTACAACACGTATCTTATCACCCAAGGTCAGGACAGCGGCATTCGAAGCTACGGCGAGATGGTAGATTTGCTGCTGGCTTGGTATGCCGCGGAGTCCCGGTAGCCCGGCGGACCATTTCTGTAACCGGCCTAAACCTCAAAATTTATTTACAAATAGTGGTATGTTTTGTTTACATTTGGGTGATACTATAAATGTACGGATCGCACAGCAGCTGCAATCCAACCCCCTCCTTTCTAATTTTCTTTCTGTCTTGCAGTGCTTGCCTTGAAAGGCAGCAAATTGTAAAGACGACGGGCTGAATGAGTATCATTCAGCCCTCTTTTTTTCTTTGGGGAGGAATTTATATCGAACAAACCCTATCCTACTTCCTGCTTATCTTATGCGGCATTGCCTGTGTCATAGGTTTTATCCTGGCAGGGCTTGATAAAAAAGCCGCCAAAAAAGGCACACGCCGCACACCCGAACGAAGCTTTGTGGCTTTGTCGCTTCTAGGCGGCGGTCTTGGCGTTTTGGCCGGCTTCTATCATTTCCGCCATAAAACCAAGCATGCAAAGCTCTTGTTTTTCGTTTGGGTCGCCGCAATTGCCTCCTATGCCGCCGTAGGGTTTTGTCTCTATGGCCTATACATAACATAATGAAGAAAGAAGGGAAAACCTTGGCAAAAAGAAGAAAACATGTCCCAACCGAGTATGATTTGGCCGTGGATTACATTCTGGGCCTGTCGCGCTTTGGATCCAAGCTTAGTTTAGACCGGGCCCAGGCGCTGAACAAGGCTCTGGGAAATCCCCAGAAAAAGCTTACCTTTATCCATGTGGCAGGCACCAACGGAAAGGGCAGCACCAGCACTATGATCGCCGCCGCTTTGACCGCAGCAGGCTACAAAACCGGCCTTTATACATCCCCCTCTGTGGAACGCTTTGAAGAGCGTATGCAGATTGACAACCAAATGATGTCGGAGGAAGACCTCGTTGCCGCTGTCGCCGAAATGAAAAACGTTGTAAAATCCGTTTTGGCCCAGGGCCTTGAGCATCCCACAGAGTTTGAAGTCGCAACATCCATGGCATTTGCCTTTTTTGCGAGACAAAACTGCGATGTGGTTGTGTTGGAAACGGGCTTAGGCGGCCGGTTTGACGCTACAAATACCATCGGAACACCTATCCTCTCCGTTATTACCTCCATTTCCATGGACCATACGGCGTATCTTGGCGATACACTTGCCAAAATCGCCTATGAAAAGTGCGGCATTATCAAGAGTGGCGCCCCTGTTGTCTGTGCCTATGGCCAGCCGGAGGAAGCCTTTGACGTAATCCAAAAAGACTGTGCCGAAAAGGGTGTTCAGCTCATTGTGCCCGATGCGGAAATCTTTACTCTTACGAAAGAAGCCCCGGGCGAGCTGGAATTTACGTATCAAAACACATCTTACCGCATGAACCAAACCGGGCGGCATTTTGCCGAAAACGCCTTAACGGCCATTGAGGCATTAAAAGCGCTGCAAGGAGCCGGCTTCCGCTTGACCGATGAACATATCCAAGCCGGTGTGGCGACAACGCTTCCCGCCGGCCGGATGGAGCTGCTTTTGAAAGAGCCTTATATTATTTTAGACGGCGCCCACAATATTGACGGCATCCGCCGGCTGACGGAAACCCTTGACACGGTTTTTGCCGGCCGTAGGCTCATAACCGTTATGGGAATGTACAGGGACAAGGATTATGCCGCTTGTATTCCCGAGCTTGCCAAGCGAAGCCATGTATTTCTGGCTTCTAGCCCCGGCGGGTCCCGCGCCTTAAAGCCGCTGGAAGT
Source organism: Clostridiales bacterium (assembly GCA_012841675.1). Lineage (GTDB taxonomy): Bacteria > Bacillota > Clostridia > Oscillospirales > QAMX01 > DUUG01. Next base: position 2,202 of record DUUG01000364.1, on the reverse strand, counting down.
GATGGATATTGCCATTGCGGCAGGAATCGGCAGTATGCGCGGTTTAGAGAAAGGCGAAGGGATTGTCGGTTTGCAGGAAAATGCGTATAAAGGCGCTCTGACCGGTGCCCGCTTCATCCAAAACAACAGCGATGTGCTTCTTTTCTGCGGCTCTTTCGGCATGCTGAAGGATGCCAAGGCCCAACTTACATTTGTTGTGAACAACCGAGCAAAGTACAACATTTTTTGACATGCTCCATCATGTAAAATGCGTACAGGATTCTTCCTGTACGCATTTTTTACAAATATACAAAGGAGAACGGGACATGAGGGTGGAATACCAAACCTGCGCCAACGGGGGACGGCTGTCGCTTGCGGGAGAACTGGATCACCATGCCGCCGGTGCCGCCATGCGTCGCATACAGTCTCTGCTGGGCGAGCATCAGCCCGGTCATCTGGAGCTGGATATGCAAAGGGTCGGCTTTATGGACAGCTCTGGCATAGCGCTCATGCTCAATGCGCAAAAAATCCAGAAGCAAATTGGCGGGACGCTTCGGGTGACGAAGCTCTCGCCGCAGGTGAAAAAAGTCGTTTATTCGGTCGGATTGCAAAAAATGATAGACATAGAAGAATAGAGGGTGCTGTATGAGAAATAAAGCAAGTGAAGGCCGAATCAAGCTGGAGCTTCCGGCCTCATCTATTAACGAGGGTTTTGCCCGGGTTTTTGCCGCGGCCTTTGCCGCCCGGCTGGATCCAACCATTGAAGAGATGGCGGACATCAAAACGGCCGTATCCGAAGCCGTTACTAACGCCATCGTGCACGCCTACCCCAACGGGGCCGGCGTGATCTACATATCGGCTCGCATCATAAACGGCGACACGGTGGAATTTGTCATCCGCGACAAGGGAGAAGGAATTCTTAACGTCAAGCAAGCCATGGAACCTATGTATACCACCGGCGGGGAAGATCGCTCCGGCATGGGCTTTACCATTATGCAGAGCTTTATGGATAAAGTGTCGGTTACCTCCCACCTGGGAAAGGGCACGCGTGTGCGCCTTTGCAAGCGCATTTCGCCCCGGGCGGCCGGAGGGAAAAAATAATGGCTGCCCTGTCCGAATATGCCCCGATAGAGCTACTTCGGGCAGCGCGACAGGGGGACAAGCAGGCGCAGGCCCAATTAATTGAAAGCAACCAGGGCCTTGTGTGGAGCATTGTACGCCGTTTTCTGCCTCGTATTAAAGGGCATGGCATCGACGCGGAAGACCTGTACCAAATGGGCTGTATCGGCTTGATAAAAGCAATTCGGCATTTTGACATCAACCAGGGAACGGCTTTTTCCACGTATGCCGTTCCGAAAATCGCCGGGGAAATCCGAAGGTTTCTCCGGGACGACGGCATGCTCAAAGTTAGCCGCAGCATAAGGGAAAATGGCGCCAAGCTCAGCGCCATAAGAGAAAACCTGGAAAAGCTTCTAGGCCGGTCGCCGCTTCTTTCGGAGCTGGCCGAGGAAGCAGGGCTTTCCGTTGAGGAAATTGCCGTGTGCGACGAGGCGCTGGCGCCTGTGGAGTCTATGCAGTATGTAACGGAGGACGGGCGAGAGCTATCCGCTTTGCTCGGGGAGGATAGCTACGAAAACAGCTTGCTGGAAAAGCTGTCGTTAGATTCGGCTGTGGCGGCGCTTCCCGAAAAGGAGCAAGCCGTCATCCGCCTGCGCTTTTACAAGGGACTTACCCAGCAAAACGCAGCCCGCGTATTAAATGTATCCCAAGTGCAAGTGTCTAGACTTGAGCGAAGGGCACTGGAAAAGCTAAAGTTTTCTCTTTAAATTTTAATCGGCAGAGCGTTTTAACCGCATGGTTGAAATTTATATAAAACCAGAAAATAAAAACAGGGGCCAAGGCCCCTGTTTTTCACTTTATATTTGCCTTGATAATTTCCACAACTTTATCCTGCTCGGCGGAAACGGCCAGCCAGACATACTGTCCGGTCTTTGTCACGGCGCCCTTTTCCATCTTGGCATATTCCGAAGGAATATAGTCCCGCATCTGGTTTTTCGCCGATGTAAAATACGTTTCTACCTGTTTGGCAATACGGTCGGCGGCGGCCTCGTCCTTTGCTTTGAACATAAACAGCATTTCACCGGAGATAGCCTCCTCCGGAACTAAAGCCACAGCTTCCTCGTAATCCTCCGCCGGAATGCCCACAAAGCTCATCAAATCGTC
>DUUG01000363.1 GCA_012841675.1 Clostridiales bacterium | reverse complement strand
CCGCTGCGTCAATCTTTTCCTTCAGCGGCAGCAGCTCGGGATATTTCGTATAATAGTGGTTGTTTAAATCATCGGGAGTAAAAGTTTTGGTGTATCCCATAAGTGCCTCTCTTTCGCCGCCCTAATGGGCGGAAAAATATATCTACTGATCTTTCGTCTTCAATGTTTTATACAGGTTGGGGACAGAAATACGGTGGTCAACGCAGAAATGCCAGCCCTTGCCGCCTTGGCTTGTGGGACGGTTGACAATGTTTTTCCGGGGGCGATAGTAATAATGAGGATCCTCATAGCCGATTTTAGACCGGTAATCGCCCAGATTAATAAGGTCAAAGTTGGCTGTGGTAATCTTAAACGTCGGATATCCCAGATTCCGTGCAATAGAGAGCGCTTTCAAGAACACCTCAGGGCCAATCACGCCCGAACCGAAGTTTAAGAACACGCCGTTGTCCAAATGGGCAACAGAATAGCACATTTTATGAAAATCAATGCCAGAGGTCTTACCGATGGCGCCGAAATCCACCAACGGATGCTGATGGATAATGTCTGTTCCGAGGGCGATGTGGTATGTGGCAGGGATTCCCAGCTTCCATGCTTGATACAGCACGCAGTCGTCCTTATAGGGGAAGCGTTCAGGGTGTTCGTCGATGTAAACGGCCAGCGACTCGCCATAGCCAAGATCTCTCGCGGCGCCCTCGCACAAAGCGGTGTTCATCCAGCCGCCGGTTTCGTCCCACATGCCAAAGGAGCCGTCTTCAATGGCGGTCGGCACGTCTTCCGAGGTGCCTCCGTTGTAGGCAAGCTCAAAATCATGGATGCTGCAGGCGCCGTTGCCGGAAAGGTGGGTGATATACCCCTCCCGCATTAACGCAATCAGATACCGGGAGAGATTATTTTTAATCACATGGGCGCCGATGGACATAATGACCGGGGCGCCGGCTTTGCGCGCCGCAATAATGCGGTCGCAGAGCTCTAAAAAATCGGGATGGTCAAAAGGTTCCACCGGATCGTCGAGATTGAAAAGGTTATCAATACGAACCAAATTAATCCGATCCTTAACCGAATACATGGTCAGATTGTCAAAGGAAAGCTGACCTGGAATTTTTACGTTTTTATCCTCCATTATTATCATACCCTTTGCGCTTATTTTTGTGTTTAGCATATCATAATTGAGGCGCTTTTTCAATCGTTTTGCAGTATATTACGGCAAAAAAAGGAAATGGATTTGCATAGCCGCGGAAGAAAAAGATGTGATTTAAGAAGGAAGTATAATCGTTCTCTTGAATAAGCGCTGTTAAATCGCTATAATAGACAAAGGAAATAACTCCTAATTTCACATAGCGTCTTAGATGCAGTTTGACATACGATAAGACGCAGGAGGCAATACACATAGAAGTCGAGGCAAAACATTTATGAAGCTTGGAATTGTCGGTTTGCCCAACGTGGGCAAAAGCACCCTATTTAATGCCATTACCAACGCCGGCGCGCCGGCGGCCAACTACCCGTTCTGTACCATTGATCCCAATGTGGGAATTGTAACAGTCCCCGATGCAAGGCTGGATGCGCTGGCAGAGCTATATCATCCGGACAAGGTTACGCCTGCTGTTATCGAATTTGTCGACATTGCCGGTCTTGTCCGCGGCGCTTCCAAAGGGGAAGGGCTTGGAAACCAGTTTTTATCCCATATCCGTGAAGTGGATGCCATTGTACATGTGGTTCGCTGCTTCGAGGATAGCGATATTACCCATGTGGACGGCTCAATTGACCCTGTCCGCGACATTGAGACCATCCAACTTGAGCTTATCCTGTCGGATGTAGAGCTTGTTTTGCGCCGGATAGATAAGGCAAAGAAGCTGGCCAAGGGCGATAAGAAATACGAGGCGGAAGTGGAACTGCTGACCGGCCTGCTTTCCCATTTGGAGGAGGGCAAAAGCGCTTCCGGCTTTGATTGCACACCGGAGGAACGGGCCGTCATCAACGGTATGGCTCTCCTGTCTAACAAAAAAGTGCTTTATGCCGCCAACATGAGCGAAGATGACTTTGCCGGCGGTTATACGGAAAATAAAGGTTATCAGACCGTCTGCGCCCGTGCGAAAGAAGAAAATGCCATGGTTTTGCCCGTCTGCGCCCGTCTGGAGGAAGAAGTGGCAGATATGGAGCCGGAAGATAAAGCCATGTTTTTGAACGAAATCGGCTTAACGCAGTCTGGATTGGACCGACTGGTAAAGACGTCTTATGAGCTTTTGGGTCTGATTTCGTTTTTAACAGCCGGCAAGCCCGAGGTTCGCGCGTGGACCATCCGCAAGGGAACGAAAGCGCCTGCCGCGGCGGGTGTCATTCATTCCGATTTCGAGCGCGGGTTTATCCGGGCAGAGGTGGTTCCTTTCGACGTCCTCATGGAGGCAGGAAGTATGGCCGCGGCGAAGGAAAAAGGGCTTGTGAGAAGTGAAGGGAAGGAATATATCATGCAGGACGGCGATGTGGTGCTGTTCCGATTTAATGTGTAAGTATGAGTATCAAAAGAAAAACCTCCGGCCAGCCTAGGGTTGCCATTCTGGATATTCTGCGAGGCGTTTCCATTCTGTTGATGGTGGTATATCATTTTGCCATAGATCTATACTATGTGGGAAGGCTTTCGGCAGATTTGATGTTTCACCCTGTCGTTAACTTTCTGCAGGTGTTTTTTGCGTGTCTCTTTATCCTAATTTCCGGCATTGCCTGCCGTTTTTCCCGTCATAACGCAAAACGCGGCCTTTTGCTTTTTGCAGCAGGGCTGGTCGTTACGCTGGTTACCTATTTGTTTGACAGGAATAACCCGGTTTTGTTTGGCATACTGCACTTTTTAGGCGTTTCGGCGCTGCTTTTTGCGGCGCTTAGGCCTTTGATCGACCGTTTGATTCCGCTTGCGATTCAGCCGGTCCTTTATCTGGCGGGGGCGGTTTTTACTTGGGGAATACCGTATCGGTTTTATAATGTTTCTTATCTGTGGCCGCTGGGTTTTCGGCCGTGGGGTTTTGGTTCCGCCGATTATTTTCCCCTTTTGCCGTATTTCTTTGTCTATCTTTTTGGCACTTGGCTGGGTGTTTTTGTTGCAGGAGGAAAAATGCCCGGCTGGTTTTACCGGATTCGCTGTCCGTTTTTGGAGAAAGTCGGCCGGAACACCCTATGGATTTACGCTTTGCACCAACCTATCTTAATGGGTCTTGTTCTGGCGCTTGACCGTTGGATTTTGGCATAAGGAGAATAGATATGGATGACGATAAAAGATATGGAAAACCACTGGACGGCAAAGATACGGTTTTAATTCTATTTGGCCTTTCCTCCATGTTTGGCATACTGAACTTCCGTATGCTTGTGGATAAGCCGAATATTTCCGTGTTAGGCGGGCTGATGACCCTTGTGTTTGTCATCATCTGGCTGTATTTTGCCTTTTCCAGCGGTTGGAACAAAAACAGAGGGTTTTTAGTAGCCGTTGGGATTATTTGGGGCGTTTCCCTTGTCTATCTAGTATGGAACTACCTAACGGGTGGACAGCTTTTGCCTAAGGATAACCAAAACCTGGCGGCGATCCTGTCGACGGTGGCTTTTATCATGCTGCTGTTTGCAACGGCAACAGTGGTTCCTTTGTTTCAGGGGCTTGGAAACCTAGGATTCCTATTAGATTCGCCGGGTCGCTTGCTGCTTGCCTGCATTATTTCCATTTTGGTTTTATTGGGCGTATTTTTCATCGGCTACATTGTCGGAAAGCGCCGTCCGGCTTTGAATTTACGGTTTAGAAAGCAGAAAAAATAACGCATACGTATATACTACGCGTATGAACGGTTTTCTCTGCCTTCGTTATCCTTTTAAACGTCAGAGATGTATGGGGAGGAAGTATGTCTGTTGCCATTTTAAAAGCTCTCAACAAATTGTTTCCCAAGGTAACACATCCCTTTAATCTGCAAGCCGAGGGAAAGCAAACATACGCTCAGTGGCAGTTTGAAGGGGGAGCCAAAACGGTTGCCTGCTTTGAACCGGATTTTGGCCCGGCGGACATTTTTGCCGGCAAAACGGTTTTGGATATGGGATGTGGTGCATCGGGAAAAAGCTTATATTATATTTCCATCGGGGCGGAGAAGGTCGTCGGCGTGGATGTAGTGGAGTACTACAAAGCAGAGGCAGAAGCCTTCGCCCGGGAACTGGGCTATGAGGACCGCTTCCAGTTCATTCTGGGGGATGCTTTGCATTTGCCGATAGAGGATAATGTGTTTGATGTTGTGATTATGAATGACTTCATGGAACACATCTATGATCCCGAAGGCGCCATACGAGAAGCGTTACGAGTTTTGAAGCCCGGCGGCCGCATATTTGTCAATTTTCCGCCGTATTATCATCCTACGGGGGCGCATCTAAGCGATGTCATCGGCATACCTTGGGTACATATGTTTTTCCGCGAAAAAACGCTGATCGCCGCCTATAAAGACTTAGTTCACGGCATGCCGGACGAGCAAGAGCGTTTGGCGCTAAGATTTGGTGTGGATGCAAACGGGAAGGAAACCATCAGCTATATAAACAAGATGACAATCCGCCGTTTCAAACATATGGTTAAGAAGCTGGGGCTTAACGTGGTTTGGTATCGCGAAATTCCCCTTAGAACCTATTTTACGTTGTTTGCGAAAACCCCTGTTTTGAAGGAAATGTTTGTAAAAATGTGTGCCTGTGTCATAGAAAAGCCTGTGCAATAAGCTTAGAAAAAACACAGGATGCCTCCAGCCATACAAAACTGGCGAAAATATGTCGAAAGCAAAATATTCACTACGCGGGCTTGCCTATCGGGTGAGCCCTTTTCATTAGACCGAAATTCGCGTTTTGTCATAAGACGGACTCTCCGTTAATGCCTTGACGTATGCATACGAAGATGGTACAATAAAGAAATTAAGGGGGGAAGAAGGTTTTGCCTCCCTTGGTATGAGTTTGCATTAAGTATATTAAAGTAGGTACATGCATGCTGACAACGAAAAACCTGTCCTTTGCCTACCCGGAAACAGAGGAAAGCGAAGCGGCAGTCGTGCTGGACCAAGTGAATATTACCATTGAAGAGGGAAGCTTTGTGGCCATTATCGGCCACAACGGCTCAGGAAAGTCGACTCTTGCCAAGCACTTCAACGCCATTTTGCTTCCAACGGGCGGAAAGTGCTATGTGCTGGGCATGGATACTTCTGACGGAAACCACCTGTTTGATATCCGCCGGAACGTGGGCATGGTGTTTCAGAACCCTGACAACCAGATTGTTGCCGCCGTGGTGGATGAGGATGTGGCCTTTGCGCCGGAAAATCTCGGCTTGCCCAGAGAGGAAATTGTTGAACGGGTAGAGGATGCTCTTGCCGCTGTGGGCATGACGGAGTTTAAAAACCATGCGCCCCATCTTCTTTCCGGCGGGCAGAAGCAGCGGATTGCCATTGCGGGTATTATTGCCATGCGCCCCCGCTGTATTGTGCTGGATGAGCCGACGGCCATGCTGGATCCCAGAGGCCGGAAAGAAGTTTTGGATACGCTTCTTTCTCTGCGTGAAAAATATAAGCTTACGATTGTTTTAATTACCCACCATATGAACGAAGCCGCTTTAGCGGAACGGATCATTGTGATGAACGATGGGCATGTCGTTTTAGACGGCACGCCCGGCAAGGTGTTCGCCCATGTGGATACGCTTCTTTCCCTGGGGCTGACAGTGCCGCCTTCGGTGCTTTTGCTGCATGAATTAAATCGGCTGGGCGCCGGTTTTCCCGAGGAGGACATGTCTGCCAAGGAATGCGCCCTTGCCATCTATGACTGGATCAAAGAAACGGGGAAGCAGTAGCCTATGGCGGTTATCCTGGAATGCAAAAATTTATCCCACACATACAGCGCCAAAACCCCCTTTGAGTTTGAAGCGCTGGATCAGATAAACCTGGCAATTGAGGAAGGGTCCTGCGTCGGTTTAATGGGCCATACGGGCTCGGGCAAATCGACGTTGATCCGCCATTTTAACGGCCTGTTAAAGCCCACCGGGGGACAGGTCTTGTTTGAGGGCCGCGATATTTGGGAAAAACCAAAGGAAATCCGTCGAATCCGGTTTTCCGTGGGGATTGTGTTTCAGTATCCCGAATACCAGCTTTTTGAAGAAACGGTTTATAAGGATATTGCCTTCGGCCCCTCTAACATGGGAATTTCCGGAGAAGAGTTAGACAGGCGCGTTCGGAAAGCCACCGAGCAGGTGGGGCTTGACGAGAGTG
>DUUG01000362.1 GCA_012841675.1 Clostridiales bacterium | reverse complement strand
TCGCAACGCATTACCGGAAGCGGCGGAATAAAACAAACCCAGCTCCAGCATAATCCGCATATCCTTCACATAATAGGGCGAGCCTTTGCCCGGCGTCAGGCGCTTTGCCAGCTCTTCTTCTGTTAAACCGCGTCCCTTTGCCTGCTCCGGCGTGTCACCAGTAACCGTCACCGTATGAGTTCCGTCGGAAATGCATAACAGCGCCGGTCGGTTTTTGGCAAGCTCTGCTTCCATAGAAATGCCGATTTTCGGGAAAACCCGCTCTCTTGCGTACAGCTTTTGCAGCTTATCCAGCTTTTGGCGATACGCTTTCTCGTTTGGCTCCTCCCGAACGCCCTGCATTTGGCTCATGTCGCCTGTAAAATACCCGTCTGTAAACCCTTGCCTTGAGAAAACCGTGGCCAATTCGGCCAGCTCCTCCCGGGTCAGGTTTCGCTTTTCGTCAATGGCCGTGCGGAAAGCAGTACAAACCGCCGCCACATATTCAGGCCGGCGCATCCTACCTTCTATTTTTAAAGACGTAACGCCCAGCTGGGCAAGTTCCGTCAAATGCGCCCCTAAACTTATATCCTTTAGGCTTAAAAGCGGCGCTTTGGCTTGTCCTTCTTTTTGGTACATCAAACGGCAGGGCTGGGCGCATAGGCCGCGGTTGCCGCTTCGGCCGCCTATCATGGCGCTGTAATAGCATTGCCCTGAAAAGCTTACGCAAAGCGCCCCATGGACAAACACTTCCGTTTCCAAACCGCCGTCCTGCACGATGATTTCCACCTGTTCCTTGGTGAGTTCTCTCGCCAAAACCACGCGGGAAAAGCCCAGCTCTTTGCAAAGCCGCACCCCTTCGGCAGATGCCACCGTCATCTGCGTACTGGCATGCAGCGGCAAGTTGGGCGCTAGGCTGCGGGCCAGCCGCGCAACACCCAGATCCTGCACAATAAGCGCATCGGCGCCGATTCGGTTTACATACCGGATATAATCAGCCGCTTCCTCCATTTCCCGGTCAGCAAGCAGGGTGTTCATGGTGACATAGACAAAAACGCCTCGCTCGTGGCAAAAGGAGATGGCCTCGGCAAGCTCTTCTTTTGTAAAATTTCGTGCATTTTTCCGGGCGTTAAACCCTCCGCCGCCTAAATAAACGGCATCAGCGCCGCAGAAAACCGCGGCGCGCAGTGCTTCCATGCCGCCGGCCGGGGCTAGCAGCTCCATTGTATCCTTCCCTTCCGGCCCGCAGTTATTTGGCGCGGTACCGCTCAATTTCCAACTTAGCTTTTTCTAATTCCCGGCGAAGCTCTCCGATCTCGGCCCGCATCCGCACGTTTTCGCCGACGTAGTTCCGCATTTGGGCAACTAAACTGTCCGCCGAGGCTTTGGATTTAAAATATTCGTCCGTTACGGTAATACCGGCCAAGACAGTCGCCGTCAGCGGGGGCAACGTATTTGCGTTCATAATCTCAGTTAGTTTTTCATCAAAATATGCTGCAATTTCCTCCACATGCTCAGGGGAATCATCTGCAATCACCGTATAACTCATGCCGCCAATTCTTACAACCACTCGGTTAGACATATGGCAAAGCTCCTTCCCGCATATAACGCGCCGGGCGCGTTTATAGTTTTAAATATAAGATGTATAATAATTATATCATATTCACCCGAAGATTTTAAGCGTTTAGACGAAAGTTATCCTCTTTTTCGGTGGCCGTGTTCGTTTTGAGCGCCAATGGTTTTTAGAAATCCCTTGTTTTTTGAAAGCAAGATAAACACCGGCAAACCAACGGCAAAAACGGCCAGCGCCTCCCCTGCCATAACCGAAAGGAACATTAGCCAGAAGGGGCCTTCTCCCAACAGCGCCAGCTCAAATCCGATAATAAAGCTAAACACAACGGGGAAAATGCCGGCAATCCAAAGGCGGGGGCTGTATGCGATGCACAGAACGGAAACGGCCGTATGCAACGTGCCGAACAGCAAGTCATACCACCCAAAGGGACTGAACAAGTTGGCCAGCGCACAGCCAACGATGAGAGAAATGCAGTAATCCTTGCGGAAAAAGCAGAGAAACACCAAAATTTCCGAAATCCGGAACTGCAGAGGTCCGAAGGCGATTGGTGCAATGGCGATCGTCAGCACAAAATACACCGCCGCTACCGCCGCAAGCCTTGCCAGCCGAACCACCGGATTTTCTTTTGTCATAGTATCGTTCCTTTTCTGCAAGCCTTAGCCGGCTTGATCCTACTTTTGCATGTTATATTGTAACACGGGCGGAACCATCGGTCAATTCCGGTCAAAGGTGCTCTATTTTAACATTTTTCACCTTCTGCCGGCAGATATGCATCAAGTTTTTATGCATACAACCGCTTTTCCCCCCAATGGCATACGTTTTAAATATAAAACCCGCCATGCG
>DUUG01000361.1 GCA_012841675.1 Clostridiales bacterium | reverse complement strand
GGCTGTTCATGGTGAAGAAGTACAAATAAGACAAAATCGTCGTGTAATACAGCTCGTCGGCTTTTTCCGCATTGCCTTCAAAGAAGGCCTGGATGACATCGTTATGTACGTCGGTACATTCGGTGCCAGTCATAAAGGCGGTTATACCTAAGCGCAGTAGCGTCGGCATGGCATAGCCTCCGCTTCCGCCGATGACCTGTACGGACTGGCCTAACTTCTCAACCAAAATCTTCGTTTTAGGCAGGCAGTTGACGCCTTCGGATTTAACATAGCCGATGGTGGGGATTTTTTCGCAGGCTTCTAAAATAAACTCTGCGCTGTAATGCCCGGAGCTGGCTCCCGTATCCTGCAAAATGATAGGCAGGTCGGTGGCATGGCTCACATCCTCGTAGTAGCGCATAAGCTCTGCTCTTGAAAGCGTGCCCATGATGGGCGAGCAGACCATAATCAAATCGGCACCCTGGTCTTTTGCTTCCTCTGCCTGCCGAAGGGCCGTTTTCCGGGCAATATCCGTTGTGCCCACGAAGATGGGCACCCGCCCGGCCACCTGCTTGGACAAGGCGCGCAGGATTTCGTCCCGGTCGCAAGCGTCGATTTTATAGTACTCTGATGCGCCGCCCATATGTCCGATGGCAACCGCGCCGCACGAAAGAACGTATTCCACCAGCCGTGCTTGGGCTTCCAGATCCGGCTCTCCCGACGGAGTAAAAACGGTGGGGAGAATAGGGGTCATGCCTTTGAAAAAAGGGTATCTTGACTGCATCCTTGTTTCCTCCTTTTAACTGGGTGTCGTACCCTATCATAGGCTGTTTTGAAACAAAAAGCAAGGAAAATTTTGAGCTTTTTGTTCCGGATTTAGGGTAAGCCTTGCAAAATTAGTACAAACTTGGTACAATAAGGAAGATCATTCAAACTGTTTAAGCGCATCATTTTTGCGCCGGAGGAGACAACGTGTATCTCAAATCTCTTCAGATCCAGGGGTTTAAATCCTTCCCTGATAAAATAACCATCCATTTTGGAAAGGGGCTCACGGCTATTGTCGGCCCCAACGGAAGCGGCAAATCGAATATTTCCGATGCCATCCGGTGGGTTCTGGGCGAGCAGTCGTTCAAGTCGCTCCGCGGCACCAAAATGGAGGACGTGGTTTTTAGCGGAACGCAAAAGCGCCGCCCCATGGGCGCGGCTGAGGTTTCCTTGACCATTGACAATACATCCCGCTTTGTCCGGTTTGACTGCGATGAGGTCACGGTGACAAGGCGGTATTTCCGTTCCGGAGAAAGCGAATTTCTGGTCAACAAAAAGCCCGTCCGCCTAAAAGATATACACGAAATGTTTATGGACACGGGGCTTGGCCGGGACGGGTATTCCGTTATCGGACAGGGCCGCATTGACGAGGTATTGTCTAAAAAAAGCGAGGACCGGCGAGAGCTTTTTGAAGAAGCCGCCGGCATTACCAAATACCGCTATAAAAAAGATGAGGCCGAGCGAAAGCTCGCCGCCGCAGGCGAAAATTTAGCCCGTGTCAGCGATATAATCGAAGAACTGTCCGCCCAACTTGGCCCCATGGAATAACGGGCCGCCCGGGCGAAAGAATATTTAAAAATCCGGGACGAGCTGAAAGGGCTTGAGGTGGGCATTTGGGGCAGACAGCTGCAGGCTTTGAAAAAAGCCGCGGAAAAGGCCGAGGTAGATTTAAAAATTGGCCTTTTTATGCTGGAGGAAGCAAGGTCCAGCCTAGACAAGCTGTATGAAGAAGGGCAGGCTTTGCAGAATGCCGCCGGGCAGGCAACCATTGCCGCCGAAAAGGCGCGGTCTGCCCGAGACACGGCAGAAGCCAACCGTTCCAAGGAAGAAAGCGAGCAGGCCGTTCTTTCCGTCAGTATCCAGCACCATGAAACCAGAATCCAAGAGCTCATGGCCACAGGTGCTAAGCGGGAGGAACGTATTTTAGAGCTGGATCGTCAAAAAAAGGAGAGAGAAAACCTCCTTTCGGATAAAACCAAGCGCCATGGGCAGCTTTCCGACGAGTTAGACGCGCTGACAAAGAAAGCCTTAGAAGCCGCGACCCATTTGGAGGATTTGGAAGCGAAAGCCGAGGGGCTGGCCGCCATGGCGGCCCTTGCCAGACAGAATGCAAGCGAAGCGAAAGCCCGTGCCCAAGCGGCACAGGACGCTACCGTAGAGGCCAAATCGCGGCTGGAAGAAGGAAGCGAAGCCGCACAAAAGGCCGCAGAGCGGCTGGCACAAGAAAAGGCCGAGCAGGAAGCCTTGGCAAAACAGATAGATAAGGCCCAAGAGGAGTTGCAGGCGGCGAAAAACATCGTTTCCGGCTATGGGCTGCGATTGCAGTCGGCAGAGAAAAAGGCGGAAGCGGCGCAGAACGAGGAATACCGCCTGCTGGTGGAGGAAAATGCCCTTGTCTCGAAGGTCTCTATGCTAAGCGAGCTGGCAAGGGAGTACGAGGGGTATTCCGCCGCAGTCAAAAGCGTTATGAAACTGTCCAAGGCCGGCCGGTTGCCCGGCGTGCTCGGCACGGTGGGCGAGTTGGTACACGCGGAAAACCATGTGGCGCTGGCCATTGAAACGGCACTGGGCGCTGCTTTACAGAATATTGTGACGAATACGGAAGAAACGGCCCGGGATGCCATTTCGTATTTGAAAGAGAGAAATATCGGCCGTGCCACGTTTTTGCCCATTTCTGCCGTAAGGGGAAATATTCTTTCCGAGCAGGGGCTGGAAAACGAGGCCGGCTTTGTCGGAGTGGCGGTAGAGCTTTGTTCCTTCCCGCAAGAAACAAAAGGCGTATTTGCGTCCCTCCTTGGCCGCACAGTCATTGTAGAGCGCATGAACGATGCCATTGCCTTGGCGAGGAAACGGGGACACCGGTTCCGCATTGTCACCTTAGACGGGCAGGTTATCAACGCCGGCGGTTCCATGACCGGCGGTGCGGCCGGCCGGCAGACAGGCATTTTGACAAGGGCCAACGAGCTTAAAGAAGCAAGCGCAAAACTTGCCAAATTGCGCGCGGAAAAGCAAAAGCATGGGCAAGTTTTGGCCGAAGCCAACCGCTTGCTTACTGCCGCTAAGTATGAAAAAGAGCAGGCGGAGGCGGAACTTCGCGCCGCGGAAGATACGCTTCTGTCGTTAAAAACCGCCGCCGC